>NZ_JADEVX010000089.1:0-17759 GCF_015207925.1 Microcystis sp. LEGE 00066
TTTTTATGACCATTTTTATTGATATGATTGGATTGACATTCAGGACATTGCATAATTTCTGAGTTTGATAATGGGTATTTTTGGGTGATCGCCTTCCTCCTCAATCATACCCTAAATCAGCAACGCCACAAAAGACAGATCGATCGCTTGCGCTCATGACCGGCAACCACTACCAAACCTTAGAAATCAGCCATAAATCGACCCCTGACGAGATTAAACGGGCCTATCGGCGTTTAGCCAGACAATTCCATCCCGATAGTCAAAACGATAGTGCCAGTCACGATAAAATCGTCGCTATTAACGCCGCCTACGAGATCCTAAGCGATCCGAGACTAAGAAAGGACTACGATAACCAACTAATCGCCAATTCTCCCGAAAAACGCGCCCAACGCACCGCCACCGCCCAGGCAAATTATCATCGTTACAAAGAAGCAGTCCAGGAAGACGAAGCCCTGGTCAAACAGTGGTATAACCAGACCTATAGCCCGATTAATCGCCTGATCGGTCAAATTATCCGACCCCTCAAAGGTCAGATCGATCACCTATCCGCCGATCCCTTCGATGATCAGTTAATGGCTGTTTTTCAAGACTATCTAGAAACCTGTCGCCAAAATCTCGATCGAGCCAAAACCCTCTTTTCCCAACGGCCCAACCCTGCCAAAATGGCCAAAGTGGCCGCCTCTGTGTACTACTGTCTCAATCATCTCACTGACGGACTAGAAGAATTAGAAACCTTTGCCCTTAACTACGATGATCACTCTCTCCACACCGGTCAAGAAATGTTTCGTATGGCCCAGCGTTTACAGGTAGAAGCTAAACAGATAGCCAGTCAGTGCCAAAATTAAATCTCTAGCCATGGGCAAAAAAAAAGACGAAAATAGATCAAGACCAGATTTACCCAATCCCTAGCTTAACCCCGATGAGAGACAAACAATCAGAAATTACCAATATATCCACCACTAGAGATTCTGATCTTTATTCCTTGCCTCCAGCCGTCCAACGGGCTGCTAATATCCTTTTACGTCAGGGAAGAATCGGTTTTTGGACGCAGATTGTCCTAGGCGTAATTTCAGGGGTTTTATTGCTCATTGCTACCGCTAGTTTATTAGGGACGAGACAACGCACTTCCGGTATTGAAATCGGTGTTTTATGTGCCATTGGTGGGGCTTGTTTCTTGGTAGTCGCCATTTTCTTTTCTTCTCGTTACATGAAAATCGCCCGTCAAATGTTGGGGGGTGATCAAGATAGTCGCCCGAAAAAATCCGATACTATTCAATTAATCCGTCAGGGTTTAATCGCTAATATTATCGGGATGTTTTTAACGATTTTGGGCGCGCAAGCGTTAGCGGGAATCGTCTTAATTAAATCCCTCAATGTTCCTCAAGGCACTTTTAATGTTGCCTCTAACCCCAGTCAATTTGTTAATTCTGTTGACCTGTTAATTGTGCAGGCTAATACTAATACAATTCTCGCGCACTTTACTGGTATTGTTACCTCTTTGTGGCTTCTTAATCGTATTACTTCTAAATAAATATGACCATGCAACGCACCCGTTTAAGTACGCTGGCTAATGTCACCAGCAGTCGATTTAATAGCTTTTTTGGTAATCCTTGGCGGCGGATTTCCCTCCAGATAATTTGTGTTTTATTTGGAGCTTTTTCTGGGCAAGCAATTGTCACTACTGCTGGCCAAACTGCTCAATGGGATGTCACCGCTGCCGGTTTATTACTGCTGTTTACGGAGGCGACTAGCCGGATTGTTTATCGAAAAAGTTCCCAGGCTAAACCAGCACCGATTCTGCGAGAATCTTTCAATTTACTAAAAATTGGTATCACCTATAGTTTATTTCTAGAAGCCTTTAAAATTGGCTCTTAAATCCCCAATTGAAAAATAAAACGCACGACTCCTTAAGAGTTGACAGAGAAAGGCTCATCAGGTTTTGTCCGATTAATACAACAACAACTAACATAGAACCAAGAAACTTACTCTACCAACTTGGTCAAGAGGGAAATTTATTGACTATAAACTACAGAATAAAGGCGGTAACTGCGCCTAGGGAGTCGAGGTAGTTCACTATGTTTCAAAATAGCTCCAGTGAAGTTAGTATTCTCCCCATGGACGAACATAATCAAAAATTAGTTAATTATGTTCATCCTGCCGATTGGCTCAATCCCCAACCCCAAGATTGTTATGATTTAGTCGTCATTGGTGGGGGTACTGCGGGTTTAGTCGTAGCGGCGGGAGCGGCGGGTTTAGATATAGGGTTAAAAGTGGCTTTAGTGGAAAAACATCTCATGGGGGGAGATTGCCTCAATTTCGGTTGTGTTCCTTCTAAATGTCTGATTCGTTCCTCTAGAATTATCGGGGAAATTGAGAAAGCCAAAAAATTAGGAATTGATATTGGAGATACTAGAGTAGATTTTGCCAGAGTAATGACCAGAATGCGGCAAATTCGCGCCGATATTAGTCATCATGATTCGGTGCAACGTTTCCAAAAACTAGGTATCGATGTCTTCTTGGGTAGCGCTCGTTTTCTAGGACAAAATGCCGTGGAAGTCACGGGAAAAACCCTCGCTTATAAAAAAGCCGTCATTGCCACTGGTGCTAGGGCTTTTCATCCCGATATCCCGGGACTAAAAGAAGCGGGATTTTATACCAATGAAACAATTTTTTCCCTCACAGAATTACCTCCCCGATTAGCTGTTATCGGTGGCGGGCCGATTGGTTGTGAATTAGCTCAAGCTTTTCAACGGTTAGGCGCACAGGTGATTTTATTTCATAATTATTCCCATCTTTTGAATAAAGAAGACCAAGAAGCGGCCGAAATTATTGAGAATACTTTCCTGCGGGAAGGAATGCAATTAATTCTCTCTTGCCAAATTGAACGGGTGACAAAAAATGAACGGGGTAAAACCATTGAATATACTAGCAACGGTCAAGGAGCAACTATCACCGTTGATGAGATTTTAGTCGCTGCTGGCCGGGTGCCTAATCTGTCAGGATTAAATTTAGAAGCGGTGGCCGTGGAATACGATACTCGTCGGGGAGTTAAAGTCAATGATTATCTGCAAACTACTAACCCGAAAATTTATGCGGCTGGTGATATCTGTATGGATTGGAAATTTACCCATGCCGCCGATGCAGCCGCCCGTATTGTGATTAAAAATACCCTTTTTTCTCCCTTCGGTTTCGGACGCGATAAGCTCAGTAATTTAGTTATGCCTTGGGTCACTTATACCGACCCAGAAATCGCCCGGGTGGGTATGGATGAAACCCAAGCACAGGCCCAGGGATTGGTCACTAATACTATTAAAATTCCTTTGAGTATAGTCGATCGAGCTATCACTGATGGCGAAACAGCAGGTTTTCTAAAAATTATTCACAAACAAGGTTCCGACCAAATTTTAGGAGCCACTATCGTCGCCGCTCACGCCGGTGAGATGATTTCCGAAATTACCACCGCTATGGTTGCCAAAATCGGATTGAGTAAACTCTCTACTGTTATTCATCCCTATCCCACCCAAGCGGAAGCGATTAAAAAGGCCGCCGATGCCTATCGTCGAACTCTCTTGACTCCTAATAGTAAAAAACTCTTGGAATTGTTGACTAAATTATCGCGTTAAAATCAATGATTGCCACCGGAGAACTGCGGCAGAACTTTGAACAATTCTGGCGGGAAGCTGCCGCGCAGTTGGGAAACGCCCAATCCCTCACCGAACGGGGGTCGGGGAAATGGCAAGAGTACCAGTTGGAGAAATACCAACCCCTGACGTAGCTCTGCCCTTTTTAGAATACAAGTAAACGGTGAAAACCTTCTTGCTCAAAATGGCGATCGGTGGTTAATGCTTCATTAATATTGAACTGACGCATCAATAAAAAGCTAACTGCATCACATAAGGAATAAGTCTTATCTTGCCGTGCCATCAATAGTTTGACAGCAGCACGATGTAAAGGCTCATCTATCCAAACTGTCTCGATATCTGGATTTTCTAGCAAATCGGTGATAAATTCTAGGGTAGCTAAACGCGGGTAATGGCGAACTTGAGCTAGAGCAACTAACTCTGCTAAAACGTAACTGTGGGTGATGCTTTTACCTGCACTATCTAACAATTGGACAGCTTCTTCATGTCCTGGTTGATCACGATAGACATAGCAAAGTAACCCAGAAGTATCGAGGAGTATCACCGATTTCATGTCTCCTCATGAGTATCTCCATACTCTCTCCCTAAGTCAGCATCAATGCTTTCATTATCTGCTCCTGTCGGATAGCCGCTAATTGAGCCAGCGTGCGCTCGAAAGCGTTGACGTGCTGCTTCTTTTTCGGCTTCCGTGCGTTGGTCTTTATTTTTGTTCAAGCGATACTGTCGCTCTAGGGAAGTTGTTACTAATTCTGACAGGTCGATACCTAATATTTTAGCTTGCTGTTGCAGGGCGGCATAAACTTCATCGCTCAATTCTAGGGTTAAGACTTGACTCATTTGGCTGTACCTTCATTGTGGCTATTGATTAGATTAATTTCTTTTTTAACTCTTTGACCATTATAACCTCGGACATCAGCTTGTCTCTTCACAGTAGCACTGTAGGGTGGGTTAGCGACAGCGTAACCCACCGCATATTAGAAAATTGATGGTGCGTTACATTAACATTAACGCACCCTACGAAAGCTTATAAGTCATCTTCCGATAATCGAGCTATTTTCATAATTGATTTTAAAGTTCCAATTTTTAAGTCCTGATTGCGGTGTACAGAAATAGATAGAATTTTATCTTCATCCTCCTTTTCATAAATATGGTGACTACTGGTAATTTTTTTGAGTATCCAACCTTTTTTTTCGACAATTTTACAGAGTTTTTTCCCTGATATTGATTTCATACAGCAATTTCAATCACTTCTGACCTAGATTCAGGTTGTTTGCTTTCATTGGCAACTTCTAACCAGCCTTGTATGGCATCTTGGAGGTTATCGACAACTTCGTCCATACTATCTCCTTCTGTTATACAACCGGGCAGAGCGGGAACTTCAGCCCAGTAACCGCCTTCTTCGGCTGGATGAATAATAGCTTTGATTTTCATCAGGTTCAGAATTTTTGAAAACTTATCTCTTATTTTAATATGAATATGGAAGTTGGGTTTCCTTGCGTCAACCCAACCTACAGGCGATGCGATCGCACTACAAGATCGGCGATCACACTAGCTTGCTGGTGCTGGTGGCGGATAGAAAGCTTGGGAAGACATTCCAAAGACTAACGGGGTTGCGGTCGGGTCGCTGAAGGAGTCAAATGTAATGATCTTGGTGTCATTTGGTCCGTCTTGGACAAACTTCTCTTCACCACCCGCCAGCGAGAAATTTAGTCCAAAAATCGAGACGCTTGCCGAGGCATCGTAGTAACTCTTCACCGTTTCAGTGTATGTCTGTGTGCTGATAGTAAGTGTCACCTTTGGCTTGTAAATCACAAATACTGATACCGGCACCATGTGCAGTGTGCCTTCTTCACCGAAGAAGTCTTTCATTGTAAATCGGCTACCTTAGAACTCCTGCAAAAATCCAACATCTACGATTGGGTTAGGAGATAGGATTCAGGAGACGGGATTCAGGAGATAGGAGTCAGGAGATAGTAGTCAGGAGTCAGTAGTCAGTAAGAATTGCGGCAATTTACATTTCTCAAGATAGACAACAGAATTTATGTCCGACTACTTATCAGTTATCAGTAATCAGCGAGGTTGAATTATCGCTTTTTTCTCAAAAATTTGGATAGTATCTCAGCATATTTTAGTGAGTTAGCCATAGCAAAGTAACCTACTTTTCAGAATTTAAAAGTTAGTAGCTGATGCTATCACCTGAAATTAACTGCTGCCATTCAGAATCCTGCTGATAGTGGTCAAGCATAGACTCAGCCTGCCCTTCAAGGATACGCCTGCACTCAATCAATGGTAACTTGAGAAAAGCCAGACGTTGCTCTAGGGATAAAGCTTGTTCTTCAGGGGTTAAATAAGACGGATTAGCCTCTTTCACCAGTGGGAAAACCTTCAGTTTGTCAGAAAAATCCCATTCCTATCATATCTAGATTTTATAGGACATCCTCTCAAGCTAGGCGGACTGATTAAAGAAACAAAGGAAAATGGAAATTTTGCCGATCTAGGGCTGGCCTTTGCTATAAGTGAGCTATATAGCGCCTCCTTGGCTAGTGAGGAAATTCTCAAACGCTAAAGCTGAGAACTTACCGCTATAACTAAGCACACGAATCACCCAGACTGAGAAAATATCATGCGTATCGCTCACGATGTCACCGAATTGGTTGGCCGCACACCTTTAGTACAATTGAATCGGATTCCCCAAGCGGAGGGCTGTCTTGGCCGAATTGTGATGAAATTAGAAGGGATGAATCCCGCTGCTTCCGTCAAAGACCGCATTGGCACTCACATGATTAATAGCGCCGAAAAAGCGGGTTTAATCAATCCAGAAACCACGGTTTTAGTGGAACCCACCTCTGGCAATACGGGAATTGCCCTCGCGATGACTGCGGCAGCTAAGGGTTATCGCTTGATTTTAACTATGCCAGAAACGATGAGTTTAGAACGCCGGGCGATGTTAAAAGCCTACGGTGCTACCCTAGAACTTACCCCCGGTTCCCAAGGTATGAAAGGGGCAATTTTACGCGCGCAGCAAATTGTCGATAGTATCCCCGGGGCTTATATGTTGCAACAATTTCGCAACCCTTCTAACCCAGAAATTCACCGTCTCACCACTGCTGAGGAAATTTGGCAAGACACCGACGGACAGGTAGATTTTATTGTTGCGGGTGTGGGTACTGGAGGCACGATTACGGGAGTCGCTGAAGTGATTAAATCTCGTAAACCTAGTTTTCAAGTAGTCGCGGTGGAACCTTTCAATAGTCCGGTGATTTCCGGGGGTAATCCCGGTCCCCATAAAATTCAGGGTATCGGTGCGGGTTTTATTCCAGAAGTTTTACGCACAGATCTGATTGATGAGGTAATTACCGTCAGTGATGAGGAAGCTTTTCAATTTGGTCGTCGTTTGGCAAAAGAAGAGGGTTTACTTTCGGGGATTTCTTCCGGTGCCAATCTTTGTGCCGCAATTCAACTAGCCCAACGACCGGAAAATGAGGGTAAATTAATTGTGGTGATTCAGCCTAGTTTTGGAGAACGTTATCTGAGTACGCTGATGTTCCAAAATATCGAGGAGCGCGAGTTAACTTTGGTGTAAAAAAATATCCTCCTCAGCCTCTAGCAGTCAGCTTTAGTTGAGGGCTGATTGCTAATAGCAGAGAGCTTTTTAATCATATTTCAAGAGGGATTTTTTCACCTGTAGGGGTATTTGTAAAGGTTGCGGTTTGATTGCTTCTTTGCCAGAAAAATTATCCAATAAAGCCGATCGCACTTGTGCATCGGTTTCTCGTGAGAGAAGATAGCGGAAGTATTCTTGGCATTGTTCTCGACGACTGGGGGAAAGTTCCATTTCACTTAAACGTCGGACGGCCATTAAGCGCATTAAGGGATCATTGACTGTTAATTTTTCTAACCAGCGATCGAAGTTTTTTGACTCATTTTCACCGCGATGGTCGAGAAAATGCCATCCTAGCAGGATTAAAGTCAAAACCGTGCCAAATCCTTGCAAAATTGAGGCCAGGGCCAACCAGCGATTTTCGGCATAGGTCCAAATGGCCACAGCGAGATAGGTGGCTAAACTGCCTAAACCGCCACAGACTACCGCTAAAGTTAACTTACCGCTGTCGGCGCTGAAAAAAGCACGCCCCCACAGCCACAGCGATGGCCAGTTTTGCCCCTGGAGATGGTAAACTCCGATCATCGCCCCCACCCCGGTTAAAGTGGCCAAAACTAACTGCCAATTCCACGCCCAGAGGATCAAAAAACTAGCACAAGCTGCCGCCCATGTCAAGAATTGACGGGTTTTTTTTGCGGCGAGAGTTTTGATGACTCGACGCTGCAGAGCGGGAGAAAAATAGGGAGGAAGGCGGAATACTGAAGACACGGGAAGTTTTTCACTGAGGGTTTGATGATCACTATAGCCTGTTCTCAGGCAGACAGATCATTTTTCTCGGTAAAAATCCTTGTAGGAAAAGAGCGAAGTGCTAGGGTGGCCTAAAATTGCGATCGAGAATCGGCTAAAGTTCAGATTGGCGAGCTTAGGTGTTAGGATGGTTTTCAATCAAACTCAACTTTTTTTAGCAATAAATAGCTGAACAATATTCTGTAAACTTATATATAGAAACCTCAAGAAATATGTTAATTTGCGCTCTTTAAGACAGTAAATTCTGATAGACGATCTAGAGTAGTAAGTATAAATACCGCACCTAATTTTACCTAGTCACGCCAGCTGTCTAACTCATCTATTTCACTTCCGCACAGAGTTAAAACGTCCTTTGTTACGTTCTGAGAGGCAAAAAAATGACTACTCAACTACAACAAAAAGCCGAACTTGAAATCGTCACCTTGAACCCTGTTTACGGAGTTAACTATAACAAGGGTTACATCGGTTTTACCTATGACGGAACAAATCCAGTCGGTCGGGGGATTGCTTATTTTACTAAGTGGGATAAAATCAGCAATATTTCTGCTACTCACGCTCTCATCGTTACGGGTGAAAATACCTGTATTGAAGCGAATGCTGGCACGAATATGGTAGAAGAAAATCCTCTGTATCCCTATTTTGAACCTTCTAATTGCCAAATTTTCTTCCGCAAACCCAAAGATTTAACTGATGAGATTGCAGAGCGTATTGTTGAGATTCTCAAACCAGAAGTAGGTAAAAAATATGACTATAAACTAATCCTAGCTCATGCCTTTTCTGGAAGTTTACCCGGTCAGATACTCAATCTTTTATCACGGCAAAAAGTCAAAAAATTACTGTCTGAAGCTCTCAATTGTCCTGATAAATGGATTTGCAGTGAATTGGCGGCCTACGCTTTAGATGAGCAGCCTGAATACCGGGATATCGGAGTTCTGATCAATCCTAATTCTACCATTAATCCTCAAAAATTATTTGAAGATGATCTGATTTTTCAGGCTTGGGAAAATCAGGTTGCAGCAAAGTTTAAAGATTTAATCACTGGGACAACAGTAATTGCTTAAATGATCGAAAAACACTTTTGATTAGAAAGGAGAATCAATTATGGCTTATTTACTCTTTAAAATGGATTTGCCAACATCACGAACTAATCAGTTCCGTCAAGGCAAACTTCATGTCATGGAAGGAAACACTTCCATTAAATCTTGGACAGCAACATCAGGATATGCTCCGTATCAATGCCTCAATGATCAATCTACAAGGGCTAAAGGACCGATTCCATCCTGCAGCAAGGTTGGCATAACCAATTATTCTGTTAGTACCTCTCCAATTAATCATACCAATACACCTGGAATCCGTAGCAATTTTTATCATATTCTCAATTCGCGATGGTCTGAGGGAAGGATATTTGTTAATGGTATTGCAAGAAGTCAATTTGGTATTCATTTTGATGATCGCAGTCCTGGTTCTGCTGGTTGTATTGTCATCCGAACTCGTTCTGAGTGGAATGATTGCGATCAATATCTTAAAGCCTATCGTCAACGAGGACATAATCGTATTGACTTAATTGTTCAGTACAACGGTAGTTCTCCGCTGCTACCTCAATCTCAAGTTTTCACCGTACAGCAACCCACTTCAGGTCAAAACCAACCTGTTAATACCTCTATTACCTTTTCAGGAACGGCAAAACCAGAAGTCTCAAAAATCATCGCCTTAGTCGGTCCCGGTGGTCCTTTCAAAATTGCTGAACTGACCAATGTAGGCGCAACATGGCGTTTTGACTACAAGTTTTTAAACCGTGGAGTCAATCGTCCTTTCACTTTTCAAGCCTACAATTCATCCGGTCGTTTACTGCAAACAATTTCATTCAGACTCACCATTAGCTAGATTTATTTCGAGTGAAAATTGTGCCTAATTTATCTATTTCTAGGAGGATAAGATTATGAGTTGGCTACGGTTTACGATGAATTTGAATGATGATCCCTCATCTTTAGAGGAGATACCTGATAGTTATCAGACCTTAGTGAAGGGTCAATTGGCGATTATGGAAAGAGATGAAGCAAAAAATATTTATGAGGCAACATCGGGTTTTCCTCTCTATCAGTTTATCTCTGCTCAAAGTTTGATTGGCCGCGGTCCGATTCCTTGCTGCGGGAAGGTAGGAATTGCCGCTTATACTGTTTCAACCCTACCTTTTGACTTAACTCCAGAAGCGAAGAGTGAAGAAAATTTTTACTTGATTGAGCCAGATACTGTAGATGCACATGGTGTTAAACGGGGAAGTTTTGCTATTGAATTTGATGATGAGCCTCCCGGTTCTGCTGGAGCAATTGGCTTAATTAATCCTCAAGATTGGCAAACATTTCAAGCATTTATGGCTGACTATCATCAGCAGGGATTTGAATCAATTGATTTAATTGTTGAATACAATAATATTGCAAAACCTGCGCCAATATCCTTATCAGAATCTGTTTTTACAGTAGAGTACCCAACCCCTGAAACGGTTCATAATATTAGTAAGCCGCTTACTTTTTCAGGGATGGCAAATGCTTCTGTCACCAAGATTATTACGACTGTTAGTGGAGAGGTAATGTTCATTATCGGGGAAGTTGAACCGATGGATGGACAATGGAAATTTGAGATTCAACTGGATAGTACAGAGGAGAATTTATTCAAATTCCGTGCTTTAGATCGAGATGGAAATCTCTTACAAACTATCGAATTTAGTTTGATTTTAGATGAGGATTAATTACTCTCATTTCAATAATTAAATTTTTCCCATTTCAACCATTTACTAAATTGGAGGAAGTCATCATGATTACTATTACCAGTGTTCCCGAAACAATCGAAACTAATCAGAATTTTGTCATTAAAGGAACAGCATCAGATGATCTACGAGAAAAACCCGTTGAATTAATCATTGATTATCAGTATAAAGTCTCAGGGGGAAACGTTGCAGATGACGGAACTTGGCAAATTAACTTAGTCTTTCTGTCTGCGGGTGATCGCCGCTTAAAAATTGTCATTGGCGATCCCAC
The DNA here is from genome assembly GCF_015207925.1 of Microcystis sp. LEGE 00066. Classification (NCBI taxonomy): domain Bacteria; kingdom Bacillati; phylum Cyanobacteriota; class Cyanophyceae; order Chroococcales; family Microcystaceae; genus Microcystis; species Microcystis sp. LEGE 00066. The sequence goes on from NZ_JADEVX010000089.1 coordinate 11,085, forward strand.
AGATAATACAGCATACGCCAATATTCAAGTAGTGGAAGCTGTTGCCACTATTCGCATCACCCATCTACCTACAACTATCAAAACATCAGAACCTTTTGTCATTAAGGGAGAAGTCGATAACCTTGCTAATGGTGAAGAATTGCTAATTCGTATTGATGGGCAATTTGATGTGGCTAAACCCATCGTTGAAGGGGGGAAGTGGGATGCACAGATTGTCCTTTCTCAAGGTGGACGGCGATTGCTAGAAGTCATTGCATCAGATCAAGAAAAGCTCCAAAAAGAGATCGATATTCAAGAAAGTTCTCCTACCCTTAACATTATCACTCGTCAAGTTTGGGGCGCACCGCCTACTCCTTCTAGCCTTCCCAATCTTAATGCCCAACGCATTACCATTCATCACACTACTAATCCTGCTTTGTCTCCGAGTGCAAACCAAACCAGCGAATTTCAGCGCATGAGAAGTATTCGCGATTATCATGTAAATTCCCTCCAATGGTCTGACATTGGCTATCACTATGTCATTATGCCCAGTGGTCGTATTTATGAAGGTCGTTATGACCGCAAACGAGGGGCGCATGACAAAGTTAATGACGGTTTTGGTATTGCTTTTGATGGAAACTATGTATCAAGCAGTATTACAGATACACAATTCAATTCTGCGGTTGCTCTTTGCACTCAGTTGTGTAAACGGATGGGTATTAATGATCCTACTGTTCTTGTTTCTACTCCCACCTATTTTTCTGGAAACCCCAATCGCAACCTTCCTCGTATTTTAGGACACCGCGATCGTGATTATAATTCTTGCCCTGGAACACCGAATGGCACAACCGTGCGTTTAGAGCAAATTCGTCAAGCCGTTAAAAGGGCATTGTCAAATTAAGTGATCTTAAATTAGTTAGGTTTGGCTTCAATTTTACCTAACCGATGTTTCCCAAATTTATCAGGAGAAAAGCTCATGGCGAATCAATACAAAGTTAAGGCAGGAGATAGCCTCTACAAAATTGCCCAAAACCATAATTTATCCCTCACAAGATTGCTTAATCTTAATCCACAAATTTCTAATCCCAATCTAATTCAAATTGGCGATCCCATTAATTTACCTGATTCTGGAAGTGATAGCGGTGAGGTGGCCCCAGACGCTTCGGATATTATGGCTCGAACAATTTATGGGGAAGCACGCGGAGAATCTGAACTGGGACAAATTGCAGTAGGTTGGGTCATTCTTAATCGTGTTGCTAAACAAACATGGTATGGCAAGGATGTTGTAAACGTATGTCTTAAATCTTGGCAGTTTTCCTGTTGGAATCCTTCAGATGCAAATCGAGCAAAAATCAAGTCGGTTAAAATAGGCGACCCAGTGTTCGATAATTGTCGTGAAAGTGCTAGAAAAGTTCTTACCCGCACTATCCCTGATCCAACGAATGGAGCAACTCATTATCATGCAAAATCCGTTAAACCTTCTTGGACTCAAGGTGCCACCTTAACAAAAACAATTGGTAATCATTTGTTCTACAAAAATGTCGATTGATTAAAAGTTAGAGAAATCAACTCAAAAGGAGGTTGTTTTCTATGAAACTTCACCGTAAAAATGTCAAAGCGAATCTTCGGCAATCAAGTCTTTGGATTTCTCTGATTTCGCTGACTCTAATAACCAGTGGTTGCCATGAGGATTTAAGCCAAGTCCGAGAATTTAGTAAGGTATCAGGAACAATTCAAGAAACATCTGAAAAGCTGGGAAAAGATATATATGAATCCTGTCTTAGACGAGAAAACCGACTGGATGAAACCGAGAAACTCCAATCATCCTTTGCTCAAACTCAATTTCCGTCTCCTTCTGGCGTTTTAACTCGTGAAAATAGTCGGACAAGAACATTAGAAGGATTTGAAGAATTTCCAGTCACGGGAGATTCTAATCCTTATAAGTTTCCCCCGATTAGAATGGATGAACGATGCGATCGCTTTAAACCCGTCGCTAAATCTACCATTCAAGCCAATCTTCTTGCCGTCAATTATTTAGAATCCCTCGGACAATTGGCAGGTGATCAACGGGTTTCACTGAACCAAAGTCTCACGGATATTGGGAGTGCCATTACCAATCTCAATTCCATCTTTGGAAAAGCTAAAATATCCGTGCAGATCAATTCAGATTATGTTAAAGCGGGAGAAAATATCGTTGGCTTTTTACTGGATAATTTTGTTGTTAAGCCCATTCAGCGTAAAAATCTTAAATCTGTTATTGTTTGCCAAGATAAAAATTTTCAACAATATATTTTGTTGCTCAATGAAGTTAATCAACTTTACCGAGATACTTGGTTAGAAGCTGAAAAAGGTGGACTCTATCGTTACTTTGAAGAGCGATTTCAACAAGCACCCACTCGCTATCGCAATAATATGCCAGAGTTTGCCAATGAAATTCAAACAATTACCCAACAATATACCCAAGAAAAGGCTCAATTAAACGGTCGAAAAGAGCAAGCGGAGACTTATATTGCATTATTATCTCTCACGGCTCAAAATCATCATGAACTAGCCGTAATTTTCGGAAATAATATGGATAAAAAAGCAATTCAATCATTCTGTCCTCAGAATTCTACGGCCACAACAGATGAAATCTATCAAAACTTAGAGCCTCCTTCTCAGGAACAATTAAAAGAAGCTCAAAAAGTTTTAGATAACTATCTCAAAGAAGCTAAACCTTTAGTGGCTAAACTCAACCAAAAAGCTCCGTAGAGATGCTTACTATTTATCCTATTTAATTTGAGGTAAAATGATGAACACAATGACTCGCTCAGACGCTAAAGACCTTGCTCAGAAAATCCTAAACTTAGTCCCTTTTCTCCAGCAAAAACGCTATGAATTATTTAATCAAGGTGAGTTAACTCCTGAAGAATTTTTAGTGATTGCTCGCTATGAGAGAAGATTATTAGAATTTGTGGATGATTTGAGCCTGATTATCTTTCAACAAATTCTAACCGATTTAGAAGCCCCAGCGACTCGACTTCAAAAATCTATTCAGGAAGCGCAGAAAGCTATTCAAAGAGTCAAAAAGACCAACAAATTGATCGATATTGTCAAGTGTGTTGTCAATCTCGCTGGAGCAGTAATCTTGGCAGTTAAGCTAGGAACACCTGCAACGCTAATTAACTTAGTCAATCAGTTAGATAACCTATTGATGACTGTTTAGAAATTCAATCTTAGGTCAACTTTAAAGGAGAACTGTATGAGTACCTTACAAATTATCAATCCTACCAATCATGCTCGATTTGAATGTCTAAAACCTGTTACTTTTACAGGCAAAGTCGATCCTGGAATAGTCACTGTAGAACTAAAAGCAGACGAACAATATTCCCTAGGCAGTGGTCAGGTTAAAGCGGATGATTCTTGGTCGATTACTTATTCAGGATTTACCAATATCGGTGAGCGCAAAATTACCGCCATCGGTTTTGAGCAAGGAAATCAAAAAAAGGCAGAAACCAGTATCTATATTAATGTTGTTTACGCCACGGATGGACTTGATAAAATTATTGAGGTTGCCGCTAATTCCCAAATAGCCCGTTATCACTGGCTCGATCGAGGAGTTGCACCCAAAGGTTACATTAAAGGGATGGCAGTTGTCTACGCTAAGGTTTATTGCCAGTTGAAAGCAGCTAATCCCTTTGCCAAAGAAATGGCGAAAGCTAACACAGGAAACTCCGATAAAGATGCCTTAGCACACTACGCTCAGAAATTCCGTGATTTAGGGATGAATAATAGCGTGGCAGGGGTTGATACCCTCAGACATTTATTTGTCTTGCTGATAGGTTTAGGAATGCGGGAAAGTTCTGGAAAATACTGTGAAGGACGTGATCGTTCAGCCAGCAATACCACTGCTGAAACGGCGGAAGCTGGATTATTTCAAACAAGCTATAATGCCCGCAGTGCTAGTCCATTATTACCCCAATTATTTGAACAGTATTTAGCCAATTTATCAGGGTTTATCGAAATCTTTAAGGAAGGGGTTACTTGTCCTCCTCAAGACTGGGAAAACTATGGAGAAGGGAAAGGGAAAGAATTTCAACGCTTGTCGAAAGCTTGTCCGGCTTTTGCCGCCGAATTTGCTGCTATTGGCTTAAGAAATCTCCGAAAACATTGGGGACCAATTAACCGCCTAGAAGCTGAAATTTGTCCTGAAGCTGATGCTCTGTTACAGCAGGTTCAGAAGATTGTTGATCAATTGAATCTTTGTCCATTGTTTTAATTATCTTTTTTTCTATCTCTCAAATAAGGGAAAGTAGGGAGTTATGAAACTTTTCAATACTCTAATTGCTGGTGGATTATTAACTATTAGCTTTTTAGTCATTACTGGGGCAACAAAAGCTCATATCTTTCAAGAAAAAGTGGCTGAAAACGCTGTTAAAGAATGGCGAAATTTTCATAATCCACCCATTGTTGTCAGAGCTAAAGCAGATACTGAAATACGCAGAGATACAGGAACAGCTGAAAGACCTCTAGAATATGCTCAATGTAACATAGTTAATCGTTACTGGCGCAGTGTAAAAACACCCCCTAGAGGTGACTTTTGTAGATTACCCAGAATAGCAGATAAAAATCAAGGAGGCTGGGATAATTATCCTTGGTCAGCCGCTTTTATTTCTTTTATTATGAAACAATCAGGGGCAGGTGATCAGTTTAAATATAGTGTCCGTCACGCTACTTACATCCTTGATGCCGTCAAAAATCGGGACAATCCTAATGCTTCTTTTCGAGGCTATCACATTGATTGGATTCGTCCATCTGTTGGCGATCTAATCTGTGCGCCGCGAGGAGAAAATGCGGGTTTAACCTATTGGAAGATTATTGATCAAGGAGATTTTGAATCTCATTGTGATATTGTGGTTGCCAAAAATAACAATCAATTAGAAGTCATCGGTGGGAATGTAGGAGATAGTGTGGCAAAAACGATTGTTTCTCTAGACGATCAGGGACACATCAAAGTCACCAAACCTGATTTCAGACCTTGGTTTGTGGTTATTAAAAATAATCTCAGATAATGTGCAACTCTTGAAGTGATGGCAAAGTTGAAATCTTTAAGGAGGAAAGGCGATACATGGGAAAATCCTGCGCTTTTCCTCCCCTATAGAATTTAAGCGTATTGTCGCTGGACAAGAATATCATTTTCAAGCAACAGGTCAATGGACAGACTGGACAATTGCCTGTAATGCTGATGGTTATGAAAGTCCTAATTTCTTGCTGAAACTATCTGAAGGACTACGACGAATGCCTAATTCACCTTGGTTTTCACTGATTGGTTCAATTGATAAAGATCAAGATAGTTTCTTCCTCATCGGCACAAATAAACAGTTTATAGCCCCAAAAACAGGACGGCTTTACTGCTTTGCTAACGATGTGATCATCGCCTATGGCAATAATCGAGATAGCATCCAACTCACTGTAACTTCCTTAACTTGACAAAGGGAAAATATCCTATTTGTTAACTGTCTGCTGTTGTTAAAGTAACCTGTCCAGAATCAGGCAAAAAAGGGGCAAAAATGATGACTACCCAAAAACCGAAAGCTCTAGTCAATACTGTTATCAAACAATCGCAGTGGCAATTGTGGCACCTGTATTGCCTGTCCTGTGGCTCAAGTGACTATGCTAAAATCGGTCAACTAGAAATGACGAGAAACGATTTTTTCAATAGTCGCCTGGGTATCCTGCAGCAGTTTCTCGCGACTATCTCTAGTATTAGTCAGACTAGGCACGAGATTACGAGCTTGTAAAGCCATGTGAAGTTGTAGTTGAGCCACATACTCACGGATATCTTCGCGGGTTTCCGATTGGTTAGGATGAAACATAGAGAAACTGGAAGGGTCTGTCTAGCTGATAGGGTCTTGTCGATAACTCCTATACAAGTTATCACAAGACCTTAGGTTCCCGTCAAGGATTTGCTCCAACTCTACACATTTCTCAACATAACTTATAACAGTCATCTCAAGGGCGAGGTATAAAGTTTTCGTGCTCTTCGGTTTGTGTTATGCAATGGATGGGGGTTATAAGGAATGCAACCCTTATAGAGACAGACATTACCGCGATTTTTGTCAATTGTTTGCGATCTAGAGCGAACTAATCAATTAAATCTCTTGCCAGATAAGGATTTAGTCGATTTATGCCCCCATATCGAACCATACCAAGTCCCGAAGAGCCAGTTTTCGTTTTGGGGAGCCAGTCGCCAGTCGTCGATACCAAATTCTAGACAGTAATTCCCAATTCAAACGGTAGCACAGAATACAGAATCAGTCTTACTCTTGATGGGTGGTGATTCGGTAGTAGTGATGGAGGCTTAATCCTTTGCTTTACTGTGCATTGTAGTCATGGATAAAAACGTGATTCTCCATTTTTTTAGAGGAAATGATCTGTTAGTAGTGCCGTAGCCTCTTGCTTACCCAGTATCAAGTGTGTAAAATATTTATTAATAAGTAGTCATGCAAAATTAATTACCCAAATAAAAAATTAAGAAGTATAATACATGAAAAAACGAAGTAGCAGGAAAATACAATGAGATTGATTAGAGACCTAAACCCCGAGAGCCAGAAAATGCTAGAGAGAATTTATCGAGCTAGTAAACATCATCAAGTAAGAGAGCGAGCGAAATGTATACTCTTAAGTTTTCAGGGAACCACGATAGAAGAATTGAGC
>NZ_JADEVX010000008.1:0-51097 GCF_015207925.1 Microcystis sp. LEGE 00066
GGTGTGGGGTGTGGGGAGAAAAAATAAAAATAATCTCCTGACTCCTATCTCCTGACTCCTGACGGCTAAATTAACCGACTTCGTCTCCCTCCCCGGTCAAGATTGAAAGCGATAAGCTAGAGTGTGAGAAGTGAAAACCTTTTAATCTCGTTTCGCCCCTAGAGGATAATAGCTCGATGTTGCGAATTATCACAGAGCCATGGTCGGCCAGAACGGAACTGAGACGAATTCGGGAACGATTCGACGATCCGGAAATTCGGGAAAAAGAATCGCTTGTCCGAGAGATTATCGATCAGGTGCGACTTACTGGCGATCGCTCGTTGGTGGATTACACGGAAAAATTCTACCAACAGTCCCTTAATCTACAACAACTTAAGGTGAGTGGCTCGGAACTCGATGCTGCTTATCAACAGGTGTCCCAGGATTTATTAAATGCGATCGCTATTGCCTGTGCAAAAATGGAGGCTTTTCACCGTCAGCGTCTTCCCAAAGCTTGGGTGCAGTTTCCTGAGGATGGTACGGTTCGAGGGAAACGTTATCAACCGATTAACAGTGTGGGAATTGTCGTTCCCGATGGTAAACGAGCCTATCTCAGTTTATTGCTCCAACAGGCGATTCCTGCCAAAATAGCGGGGGTTAAACGGATTGTCATGGTGTCCCCCGCCGATGAGGATTTACGCATCCACCCGGCGATTTTAGTGGCAGCCCAATCGGTGGGTATTAGTGAGATTTATCGGGTGGCTGGACCACAGGCGATCGCCGCTTTAGCCTACGGCACAAAAACGATCGCTCCTGTGGAGATGATTGCCGGAATAGGTGATTTTTACACTAATTTGGCTAAAAAACTGGTTTCTGACCATGTAAAAATCGATTATCTTTCTATTACTTCTGATTTAGTTATTATTGCTGATAATCAAGCTAATCCTAGACAGTTGGCCCTAGATCTATTAGCGCAAGCGGAACAGTATTCCCTAGCGGCAGCGATTTTATTGACGACGGATAAGGCTTTGGCTTTAATAGTACAGGAAGAAGTACAAAAACAGTTACAGGTACATCCCCAGAGATTGTTAACGGAAAAAGCGATCGCTCATTATGGCTTAATCGTGGTGGTGGAATCATTGGAGAAAGCGATCGAATTATCGAATCTTTTTGCTCCTACCCATTTATCCTTAATGATCGATGAACCCTGGGAAAAGCTATCTTCTGTGAGACAATCGGGAACTATTCTCCTTGGTTCTACTACTCCAAAAGCGGTGGCTGATTATTTAGGTTGTCCCGTGGGAGTGGAAACTTTTCTCGATTCCGCCACTTTGATCGAATATCCCGCCGATTCCTTCGCCTCCATAGCCCACAATCTACAAATATTAGCGCAAGCAGAGGGCTTTACGGCAACGGATGAGGGCATAGAGTACCGAGGACAGGACAAAACCTAGAAAAAGTATGGTCTTGTGACATATTTTTTGATTCCCATATCCTTAATTTTTTTACCTTGCTGTTCTTCGAGATTACCACTTCCTTTTTTATCTAATATCTCCCCATAGATTGGGATGACTCTCTTGTCATAAGTTAGACTCACCATTAAGATATTTATTGCTCCCCAACTCATCCAGTCTATGGCAATATCTACTTAGGTTCAAAAATTTGTCAAGTATCATAAGTAAAATACTCTGGTTTTTGGCTATTATATCAAATCCTAACTCGATTGTCTATCTTTTGATATTAACTTATTTGTGCCGTAAGTGTCTCCCTGTATGGATTTCAGCTACTTTTGGGCGTAGGTACTCTCATTGAATTTTATTTTAAGTTAATTATTTGCATAACAATTCCCGAAGAGCCTAGATAGTTTAGGTTTCGGTCCCCTTTTAGATGGTGAATTAGAGTCGGCTTCAACACTTTTTACTGATTCTACCATCTTTCTATAGGTTTGTTTATACACACCGAAACGGCGTTTGAATTGTTCATCTGATAAGTTTTGATAATCCATAATTTTGCTAATAAACATAGCAAAATTATAGATGATTTCCTGACCTAAGATCACATTTTATTCTTTTTTCCACTTCAATCTAAGAATTGAGAAAAAAGCAAAATCTTATATTATACCATAAAAAAATTATGCAAGAGGTCTAATGTAATCGGGATTGAAATTCTTAATGCTTCTCGAAAAATCGAGAATTTTTATCCGAATTTGCAGGTAGCTATTTCTTCTCGATAAAGGTGATCGCTGATCCGTAGGTTGGGTTGAGGTGACGAAACCCAACATTGCCTTTATTTCTTACCTTAATTTTTTGGGGTTTCACTTCTACATTTTATTCCATACCAATATCACTATCAAAGATCAGCTTTTTTGAAGCTCCCCACATCTGATCATAAATTCCTTCTTCAACCTAACGGTGAAAACTGGAATATTGCCAATCTTTCGGAGCGTTTACTAATCCATGATGCACGGTATTCGAGATGATTAACAAAATCTCGATCATCTCGAACTTGATGCTCCCAAAAGGGAAGTTGCGTTGCCAAATAGCCTTTTCTCCTTTATGTATGTTGTCGAGATGTTGAAATTTTACCCTGACATTGAAAATGACATTGACGGCTAAAATAACTTTTAATTAATCGCCAACCAGTTGAAAAATCCGCATCCGTTTCAGGCAATGTCCAAAGAGCATGAATGGGATCTGGTAAAATGACAATAGCATCAATCTTAAAATGATGTTGTCGCATAACATATTTAAAATCATTTCGTAGTCAATCCACATTTTCAGGTTCACACAAAATTCTGTGACGATTGTATGTCACAACTGTAAAAAAATAAGTGGCTCTAGGTGTTTTTGCTCTACGGTAGGCTCTCCCCGGTTTGGTGGGTAAAATGTATTCTAAGATACAGTCTTGCGGGCGAGGGAGTGGAATGAACCACTCCAGACACAGAGGACACAAAGATTGATCGCTAATGTATAAGTTAAACTTATCACACAAAGTCGAGAAGAGCCTACGGTATTGCATCAAGTTAGGATAACATTTATTGGATTGGTGTTTACACAACTGGCGTTGGGTTTCGTGCCTCAATCCAACCTACTAAACTACCGATAGGGAATATCTGGGAAAAAAGTCTTTCCCGAAACTAAGATCAATATTCTTTAACACTCGAAAGTCAGGAACTTGAACCCGTAGTAACCGCATTGTTAAAACTCCTGTAATCCTATCCTCTTGCTCATCTGCTTATTGTAGCCCACAGGCAAAGGTGAAACAATCTCTTATCCTACCAGCCAAATTCTGGCAGATTTTCTCAAAAAAACCCTTGACAAATCCCCGCACTTGACAGATACTTATGTATAGAATGAGAATCCGTGCCTTCCTACAGACCCTCTTTTTTCAGGTTAGATAAGCGTCAAGAAAATAAAAACCTGATACCTGACCAGAGCTAAAGAAGATAGGTTATGACAACTAAAGACTTATATGAACAGGACTATCCTGCTTGGTTAGAAGAAACGGCCAAACAACTGCGACAAAGACAGACAGATGTATTAGATTGGGAACATCTCGGAGAAGAAATCGAAGCATTGGGAAACGAACAGAGACATAAAGTAGATAGTTATCTCCTAAAATTACTCATTCATCTGCTCCTCTACCAATACTGGCCGGAGGAACGAGAAAGATGTGCGCGGGGATGGCAGGACGAAATCGGTAACTTTCGGGTGGAATTAGAACTTTTATTGGAATCGAAAACCCTCTATAACCATTTTTTAACCAGAATCGCGGTTATTTACCCCAAAGCAGTGAAGCGAGTCCGACAAAAAAGCCAATTACCGGCCGCTATCTTTGCCGAAAGCTGTCCCTATAGTCCCGAACAAATCCTCGATTCCGATTTTCTCCCCTGAAATTCTGGCAGATTTTTTCCTAAAAAACCCTTGACAAATCCCCGCCCTTGACAGATGCTTATATATAAAATGGGAATCCCTTCCTGACCTGCGAACCCTCTTTTTTTAGGTCAAATAATGCGATTAAATTTATTTCTGCTCCCTGGGGTTGAGTTCTAGCTTCAGCAGTTTTAGGAGATGGGAAATATGGCAGCTTGGATTATCACTATTGTGAGCATAAAATCTTCCTGTTTGTAGCCCACATTCCGCACCCTCAACTGTCGCATAAGCTGTCCCCCTCCAGAGACTTGAGTAAAAATAGTTAGCTGGTGAAGGTTTTCTCGGTGGCTGCTAGGGGGAGTATGGAGACCCCTAATTATGAAAAAATAGGAATTGTTGGAAAACTTAGGCGAGTGAACTGTTCGACCATGAATCAATCAACAGAAATTGAAGTCAAAAATCTAGACCATCTGGGATTAGTAGCCGGAATTATCGATGAAATAGGAATTGTGGAAGGAACCACAAAGGACACAAAGATTGATAGATCCTATGTAAGTTAAACTGATCACACAGAACCTAGAAGAGCCTGAAATTTTCGGCTTAGTTGGCGGCAAGCTGCCGCCAACTCACTCCTCTAGATAAGTATTTTGACTCACGCCCCTTCCTCTTTTAAGACGTTGTTACACTTAGGGTGCGGAATGTGGATTTATTTTTGCACAAATTCCCGAATGATTGATTGGAGACTTGGATATTAATTTAGCAAAACGACTTGACTCAGATTTATGTTTGCACAAATTCCCGAACGCTCGATGCACTATCTGCGATGGGTTGTGACCATCGCTTGGTTAATTGTGATATTTTCTCTGTTTTTTGACCCTATTTCAGCAAAATTAACCGATTATAATAATCTTTCTAGTCCCCTGAGAGTTGATCCCGATGTCTGCATTAAAGTCCAGGGAGTTTGCTTACCCCAATCCTCCTATCAGTTAGGTGCGCCGATTTTTTGGGGAATAGTGGTTCCTAGTGGTGTTTTTATCTTATTAGTATTTGGTCACGAACTCTGGCGGCGTATCTGTCCTTTATCCTTTCTTTCTCAAATACCGCGTGCTTTGGGTAAACAGCGTCAGAAAAAACAGACCGATAAATCGGGAAAAGTCCGCTCTGAAATCTATAAAGTGCCGAAAAACTCTTGGTTAGCTCGGAATTATCTCTATCTACAATTAAGTCTGTTATTTTTGGGTTTATGCGGACGGATTCTTTTTTATAATTCCGATCGCTTAGTCTTGGGTAGCTTTTTAATCTTTACTATTCTAGCGGCGATCTTTGTGGGTTACTGGTATGGGGGCAAATCTTGGTGTAACTATTTCTGTCCCATGAGTCCAGTTGAAAGGATTTATGGTGAACCGAGGGGGTTGCTGAATAGTACCGCTCACGAAGACAGTCGCAGTGGGATTACTCAATCTATGTGTCGTATTGTCCGGGAAGATGGTAGCGAACAAAGTGCCTGTGTTGCCTGTCAGAGTCCCTGTATCGATATCGATGCGGAAAGAGCCTATTGGGATGGGATTACTAAGAGCGATCGCCAATGGCTTTATTACGGTTATTTTGGTTTAGTTTTTAGCTATTTTAGCTATTATTACCTCTATGCTGGCAATTGGGACTATTATTTCTCCGGAGCTTGGGCGCACGACGAAAATCAACTAGAATCCCTCCTTAAACCGGGTTTTTATCTTGCCGGTCAGGTAATTGCGATTCCGAAGTTGGTAGCTGTTCCCTTAACTTTGGCAATCTGCACTTTTTTGGGTTATTTTCTCGGTAAAAAAGTTGAAAATGCCTATAAAGTCTATAGAATCCGCAAAAAGTCGCCCTTACCGACCGAAATTATCCGTCATCGAGTCTTTACTGTCGGAACTTTTCTGATTTTCAATTTCTTCTTTATTTTCGGTGGTCGTCCTTTTATTAATCTTTTGCCAAAATTTTGGCATTATTTCGCTAGTATTTTAGTGGCGGTTTTGAGTAGTTTATGGTTATATCGCACTTGGATAAGGGATCCGAGTCGTTACCAACGGGAAGGACTCGCAGGAAAATTGCGTAAACAGTTGCGTAAACTGAATCTCGATACGGCTAAATATCTCGATCGGCGATCGCTGGAAACTTTGGACGCAGATGAGGTGTATGTGTTGGCCAAGATACTGCCGGATTTCACGCACCAGAAGTGTTTAAAAGCCTATAAAGCCGTGTTAAAAGAGGCTTTGGAGGAGGGATATAGTGACTTCGTCCACAGCCTCGAAATCCTGCAACAAATGCGCTTAGAGTTGACGATTACTGAGGCAGAACATCAGGCGATTTTAACAGAGTTGGGTGTGGAATCGGCCGAACTTCTCGATCCGGAAAAGCAGTATAGTCGCGAGGATTGGTTGCGTTTGCAGAGTTATCGCGATGCTTTGTTGGAAAGTCTGTTGGTGACTTGGAAAAAAGACCCTGATCACAAGGTGGGATCGGAATTGCTGGAAGTGTTAACCGGTAAGAGTTCTAGGGAAGCGATCAAGCATTTATTGACGGAATTGCCGGCTGCGGGAACGGAAACTGTCGAGTCTTTGCGTCGTCAGTACAGAATTACTGGTCAGGAGGAGGAAGCCATTCTCCATCGTCCTCCGGCCGATCAATTATGGCAAAATATCGCCCGCGCTTTTCAGGTCTTCGATCGTCTATCTTTTAGTAGTCAGAGCGATCGTGAGCAACAGGAGAGGATTTTATTGGAAAGATTCCGTCTATTCGATAGTGATGGTTCGGGACAAATTAGTCTTGAGGGGTTAAAAGCTTGTCTTCAGGCGATCGAACCGGGGGTGACAGACAAGAAAATCGAAGCTATGTTACAACGGGCCGATACTGGTGGCGATAATCAGATTAGTTTTCAGGAATTTCGCGATCTACTGCACCAATTCCACAAATAAACTGTCTGCAACTATTGCGTCGGTCATGAATTCCAAGACATTAGCGCAAGTCCCTAACATCTCGAACAGCAATTCTCATTTTGAAAGGATTTTGCGTTGTTTCAGCGATCTAGAGATTCGTTAAGAATTATTAACCCCTCTAGGTGCAAGGGTTTTAATGTCATGAAACCTTAAAACCCACATTCCGCACCCTAGTCGTTGAAATCAAAAGTTGCTCTAGCCCTTGTATAGTAAGACTTTTAGCGATTACTAAGAATTATGAAGTGTCACACTCTAGTCAGCGATCGCCAGCTTAATGAGAGTTTATCTCAATAATTTGGTATCAGAGCTATCAGATTTTTAGGGCTAATTGTGCATCTGCTAGACAAACAAATTAGCCTGTAATTCAGAGCCAGCAATCGTTTTGACGATTTGGATAAAATTTTCAATGTGACACTTTAGGGTGCGGAATGTGGGTTAAAATGAGAATTGCTGATAATATGCCATCTGGCTGGTCTGATTCTTCTACAGAGCGATTTTCTGGCTGGGATATTATTCCCACGCAAGTCCCTTATTGGTTGGCCAAGATCTGGTCATCGATCGCCAAGTCTATTTCTTGCCGATCGCGGCCGGAAGCGAGATAATCATTCTGGAAGGAGTCTGTTAAACCACTGACGAGATCATATTCAGGCTGCCAGTTTAACTCCCGGGTGGCCTTATTAATATCAGCGTAGAAATGTTGAACCCGCAGGGGGAAAGGTTTCTTTTTGCCGAAGTCAAATTTTTTGGGGTTATAGTTAACAATCTCGATTTCCTCGGCATTTTTCCCCATGGCTGCTGCGCAAGCTTTTGCTAAACCGTTAAAAGTTACATAGCGATCGCCTGAAATATTATACACTTGACCGATAGCCTGAGAATTACCCAATACTGCGGCCATGGCCTTAGCTAGATCGGCAACGTGACCAAATTGGGTAAAATGTTCCCCATGACCGGGTATAGGAATAGGACGATTACGAACCAAACGGTCAAAAAACCAAGCTTCTAGGTCATTATAGTTGCGCGGTCCGTAGATATAGACTGGACGGATGGAAGTCCAGGGTAAACCCATCTCGCTTAAATAGTTTTCTGTCTCGTGTTTTCCCTTGTGGCGACTTTTGGGATCTAGTTTATCCCCTTCTTTATGGGGCATTTGGTCGGATTTTAGATAAACCCCCGCCGAGCTAACATAGACAAAATGCCGGATTCTGTCTCTAAAAATCTCGACGAGGGGCTGAGTATCACTTAATTCTCTGCCATTATTGTCGAAAATTGCCTCAAAACTCTCATTTTTAAGCTTTTCTTGCAGTTGCGCTGGGTCGGTGCGATCGCCGTGAATCTGTCGTACTCCGGCAACCGGAGCGGGTTTATTGCCACGATTGAATAATACTACCTCATGACCCTGTTCTACTAACACTTTAGTCAGGGAAACGCCGATAAATCGGGTTCCACCCATAATTAAAATTTTCATCGGTCGCCATTGTCAATATCAAGGTTATATTATCCCTCGATCGGTGCAGTTTGTGGCTTGTTAGTTTTGGGTTTTGGGGGCATCCCATCAATCCGTTGAGTAACGCACAGAAAACGGGTTTCTCGGAGAAACCCGTTTTCTACTTAGGGACAATAGTTAATCAGTCTTTAATAACCGGATTTAGTCTGAATTGGCCAAGTTTCGCTAAAATGAAGGCAATTAGTCAACAGAGGAGGTCAAAATTATGACTTTAGCCAAGGTAAAAAATCTTTATGATCAAGATTTTGCTTTGTGGATAGAGAAGACGGTTAAGCAATTAAAATCTGGGGATTTATCTCAGGTTGATTTGGAGAATTTGATCGAGGAGGTGGAATCTTTGGGAAGACGAGAAAAAAGAGAACTTAAAAACCGTTTAATTACATTATTTGAACACGGTTTAAAACGGCGTTATCTTCCTTTGTCCGACTGTTATCGAGGTTGGGAAGTAACAATTAAACGCTGTCAATCGAAGTTAAAAGATATCCTTAAAGATTCCCCTAGTTTATACAGTTTTTTAACCGATATTTGTGATGATTGTTATCAGGAAGCGGTGGAGAATATGCGAATTAAATATAATGCTATTTTTCCCGATATTTGTCCTTTTTCTAAGGATATTGATAGTTTATTAAACCATAGGTTTTGGGAAAGTTAAACTCTGATGCTAAATCCGTTAAGCGGAATAAATAATCAGTCTTTAATAACCAGATTTAGTGTGATTTTCAAGAAATGAATTTAAGTTTAACAGGGGAAAAATTATGACTTTAGCCAAGGTAAAAAATCTGTATGATCAAGATTTTGCTTTGTGGATAGAGAAGACGGTTAAGCAATTAAAATCTGGGGATTTATCTCAGGTTGATTTAGGGAATTTGATTGAGGAGGTGGAATCTTTGGGGAAAAGTCAACGCAAAGCGGTCGATAATTTTTTAACTCGTTTATTAGAACATTTATTAAAACGTTGTTATGTGGTTCTTCCCGATTGTTATCGAGGGTGGGAAATTGAAATTAGAAATTTTCGCAAGGAGTTGAAGAAGGAATTTAAGTATTCTCCTAGTTTGAAAAGGTTTATGATAGAGATTTTAGAAGAATGTTATCGAGAAGCTTTAGAAGCGGTGAAAGAGGATTATCCAGACTCTAATTTTCCCGATGTTTGTCCCTTTGCTGAGGATATTGATGGCTTATTAAATAATAAGTTTTGGCAGGATGAAAAATATGCTAACTCCTAATCTTTCGGAGGAATTGCCATCACTTGATTATTATTAACCACAACCAATTTACCGCCCAATTTTTCGATATTTTCCTTAGCTAACCTGCGGGTTTCTTCGTCTTGGCTATTTATCCAGACTAACATCCAAGCACCGACTCTAGGGGCGCGACTATCGGGATTAGTTTCTAAAAATTTTACTGTTCCCCTAGCGGATTTTTCGATAAATTCATTACCAGCAATTTTCGCCCAATCGGCGGCCATTTGATTAGATTTTTTTGCCGCAGGAATATCACCTAAAAATAATAGTTCATCCACTCCTTTATATAACCAAACAAAATAGGCATCATTAATATCAGGACTGAGTTTTGCTAAACCTTTATTCATAATCTCGATGGTTCTTTCGGGTTTGCCAGCATTGACAGAAGAAGCGACAGACATCATCAAATAGGCGCGGACAAATTTTGGGTCATTTTTGGTGACAATCTCCATAAAATCGGGACTTAAACCGTAACCAGTTTCCCTACGAGCATCCCCATCGCCATAGTATTGTATAAACTGCAACATTGCCCAATTGGCTAACATATTATCAAAGCCAAAGGAAGGTATATTTTTTAATAACTCAACCTGAGCATTTTTTAGGAGAGATTCTTGACTATAATTTCTTTCTAATAATTTTTCTTTGGTCAAGGTTTTCACCTTTTCCTGTTGCATTTCCACCATAGCCACCATTAGTCCACCGATGACGGCGACTAAACCAAGAGTTTTAAGTAAGGATAGATTGAGAGATGTTTTTGCGCCTAGCATAAGTAGCTGGTTATAATTAAATTAAAAATGGATTTTAGGTTCGATCCCCCCTTAATCCCCCCTTGATAAGGGGGGTGCGGATCCCCCTTAATACCCCCTTGATAAGGGGGGCATCTGATAATTTTTAACGCCTACCTACTTAGCTTGAAATAAAAGTCAATAATCAGGGTATCCCGTACTTTCGATGATAAGCAAATTTTATCTATCGGAGGGCGCAGGTTCCTTGCGTCCCTACAGTAACGGGTTTTTTCACAATGTAGGTGCAAACTGGGTTCGTCCAAAGGTGACAGAAACATTTTTCACCCAATGTCCAGAAGACCCAAAAATCCTCTCCCCAAAATAATCAAAAGCAGAAGGTTTCAAGAGAACATTTCCCCGCCACCTTGCGCTAAGTATCAAATTTTGGTTATTATGCCAGACAGCTTTTAGGCAATCTGGAAAAAATATCTATAGTCCGATTTGTCGGCTGTTGGGCCCACAAGTGTTGGTATCAACAGGGGCTGTAGCTGTATCAGTGGGGGTATTCATTTCACAAATGATTGCGGCTCTTCGGTTTGTGTTATGCAATGAACGGGGGTTATAAGGGATGGAACCCCTATATAGAAAGGCATTTAGCGATTTTTGTCAATTATTTTCGATCTAGAGCGAACTAATCAATTAAATCCTTTGCCAGATAAGGATTTAGTCGATTTATGCCCCCCTATCGAACCATACCAAGTAACGAAGAGCCATGATTGCACTGAACGCACCAGAGGTAGTTTGAGCTACCGCAGAAGAGTAGTCGCGAATATCGTTGGTATAGTTACTTCCGGCAGCAACAGTGTGAGCGGCGAATGTAGCAGTGGGAGTACCATTAAGTGCAACGGCACCATAGTAAGTAGTACTGGTGGTGACAGGCAGGTCAGCCATAGCAGTGGCAAAGGTGAGGTTTTCCAGGCGGAAGACTTGTTGAGCGCGGTTAACGACACCGAGATTGGTGCGAGCTTCAGCTTGTCTGCCTCTGCCTACCTGACCGAGGAGGTTGGGGAGAGAGATGGCGGCGAGTACACCGATGATGATGACAACAACTAGGAGTTCGATGAGGGTGAAACCTTTATTAGCGTTCTTTTTGTTGAGAGTTTGGATGAGTTTGAATTTAAAGGTAGAGTTCATGGCTATCTCCTCGAGTGGGTGTTTTTTGTTCTCTATAAACAACTTACCCACTTGTTTGAGAAAACCTATCACTGTCGGAAAAAATTTTTTTGGGAATTTGGGGAAGTGGGTTGCTGTCGTTTCTGGGAGCCAGTTCTAGGGATTGGGGAAAAAACCAAATGGCTAAAAAAAACTGATTACTGAAAAACCCTCTCCCCAAAATAATCAAAAGCGCAAGGTTTCAAGAGAAGATTTCCCCGCCACCTTGCGCTAAGTATCAAATTTTGGTTATTATGCCAGACAGCTTTTAGGCAATCTGGAAAAAATATCTATTGTCCGACTTGTCGGCTGCCGCTTGGACAAGAAGCGGTTGAAGTCAGGGCTGTAGCTGTATCAGTGGGGGTATTCATTTCACAAATGATTGCACTGAACGCACCAGAGGTAGTTTGAGCTACCGCAGAAGAGTAGTCGCGAATATCGTTGGTATAGTTACTTCCGGCAGCAACAGTGTGAGCGGCGAATGTAGCAGTGGGAGTACCATTAAGTGCAACGGCACCATAGTAAGTAGTACTGGTGGTGACAGGCAGGTCAGCCATAGCAGTGGCAAAGGTGAGGTTTTCCAGGCGGAAGACTTGTTGAGCGCGGTTAACGACACCGAGATTGGTGCGAGCTTCAGCTTGTCTGCCTCTGCCTACCTGACCGAGGAGGTTGGGGAGAGAGATGGCGGCGAGTACACCGATGATGATGACAACAACTAGGAGTTCGATGAGGGTGAAACCTTTATTAGCGTTCTTTTTGTTGAGAGTTTGGATGAGTTTGAATTTAAAGGTAGAGTTCATGGCTATCTCCTCGAGTGGGTGTTTTTTGTTCTCTATAAACAACTTACCCACTTGTTTGAGAAAACCTATCACTGTCGGAAAAAATTTTTTTGGGAATTTGGGGAAGTGGGTTGCTGTCGTTTCTGGGAGCCAGTTCTAGGGATTGGGGAAAAAACCAAAAAGTTTAGCGGCACCTCCCAGGACAGCCACCACCAAAGCTATCAGAATCCCCCGGTTGGTAAATTCCTGATAACCAACCCGTGCCGTTAATCCCTCGATTTTCTCGTCTAATACTTTAATATCTCCTTTTAACTCTCCCTTTAACCCCTCGATTTTCTCGTCTAATACCTTAATATCGCCTTTTAACTCTCCCTTTAACCCCTCGATTTTCTCGTCTAATACCTTAATATCGCCTTTTAACTCTGCTTTGAGTTCGGCCTGTCCGATTTCTACTTTGGTTAGCCGGTCCTCTACTTTGTCAAATCTCTCATCTACTTTGTCAAATCTCTCATCCATCCGTTTTTCTAGGGAGTCGATTTTACTCTCAATCCTAGTTAGGACAGCTTCTAGGGAATAAGTTACAGTTTCGTTAGACATTTGCTATACTCCTATGGCGTTTTCGGGTTTTTGAGCGGCCATTTATTATGATCATAAGGCCTCTAGCCTTGCCTAGGAGCCAGTTCTAGGGATTGGGGAAAAAACCAAAAAGTTTAGCGGCACCTCCCAGGACGGCCACCACCAAAGCGATGAGAATCCCCCGGTTGGTAAATTCCTGATAACCAACCCGTGTAGTTAACCCCTCGATTTTCTCGTCTAATACTTTAATGTCGCCTTTTAACTCTGCTTTGAGTTCGGCCTGTCCGATTTCTAATTTTGTGAGACGTTCATCGATTTTATCGATTTTACTCTCAATCCTTATCAGGATAGCTTCTAGGGAATAAGTTACAGTTTCGTTGGACATTTGCTAAACTCCTATGGGGTTTTCGGGTTTTTTGAGCAGCTATTTATTATGATCATAAAGCTCGTAGCCTTGCCTAGTAGCCACTTCTAGTTACTTCATTGTCATAAATAAGGGACTTGCGCTTTGATAATGTACCTTTTGGGCGAACGCAGTTCGCCCCTACATTGTGGACAAAATCGGTCTTTGGCTATAAAGATAAAAGCGGTCGCCCCAAAATTGGCAATAATGTCAGGATTACCGCCGGCGCTAAAGTCTTGGGAAATATTACCATCGGCGATAATGTCACCGTGGGCGCAAATTCAGTGCTAGTCAAGGATGTTCCACCTAATTGCGTGGTGGTGGGTATTCCCGCTCGTATTGTTAAACCGGACGGCGTTAAAGTAGATGAAAAATTATAAACGTTGACTTAAAATATATTCGGCAATTGCCAGATCTCCGGGGGTAGTAATTTTTAAGTTAGTTTCTTCACCGACGACAATTTTGACGGGAAAACCACATTTTTCTAATAAGGCGGCATCGTCGGTGACTTCCCAAGCTAATTTTCGGCCCTGTTCATGACATTCTTTTAATAATTTTACCTGAAAACCTTGCGGCGTTTGGGCCGCCCACAACCGCGAGCGATCGGGTGTATCCTTAATCCAACCCTTGCTATCGACAATTTTAATCGTATCTTTCACCGGAACCGCCGCTATGAAACCCTGACAAGTGGCTAAAGCGACAGCACAGCGATCAAATAATTCGGGGGTGGCTAAACATCGCGCCCCATCGTGAATTAAAACCGTCTCAGCCCCCTCTGGAAGGGCTTGTAAGCCATTGTAAACCGATTTTTGTCTGGTTTCGCCTCCTTGGATGATTTTCACGGGTTTAAGGGCATTTATGGCGGTTATAATTTCTCGGATCTCCTCAAAGTCTTCCGGTTGTGCCATGATGCCAATCCAGATAATTGCCCTGGATTGCATGGCAGCCAGCAAAGTCCAAGCGAGGAGAGGTTTTCCGTGCAGGGTGAGCAGTAACTTGTTGCGATCGCTGCCCATCCGTTTACCCATTCCCGCTGCTGGAATTAACAAATACATATTTTTTTCAGGTAAAAAGTTAAGAATTCAATAGATTTGGTCTTTGATCCCCCCTTAATCCCCCCTTGATTAGGGGGGCGCCGATGATTGTTAATAGCTTAAATAAGCCCAAAACTATCCCTCTTAAGAGAATAAATCGAGGGGAAAGTGACCATAAGTACCGACTAATTGATCGTTTTCTGATTGACAAGAAACCAGGACACCGCGATAGGTTCCCGTATAAGAATCGAGATAGGAAGCTTGTCTTTGGGTATTATATTTAATATACACCGCTCCCTGTTCTGGCTGGTCTTCTGGGAGACTATTAGGCAGGGGGTATCCTAGGGCTTGTAGATAACCTTTCAGAGCTTTAAATCCCTCTTCATTGTTATCGGCACAGATACCTAAATTAATTGATTCCGAACCTTGGTTAACCAATAAAATTGCCTGTCTTAGAGCTTCTTCTTCTTCAGGAGATTGGGCAATTTTTAGTTTAATACATCCATATTCTTTTAGGAGTTTCAAAGCTTCTTCAATAGACATGAGCGGTTAGATAGGCGGGGCTAAAGATAAAAAATAAGCTGATGCTGCTGTCCTTAACGACAAATTCCCAAGTAAAAAAGCCCTAAATCATTGGGGTTTAGAGATAGGAAAATTTTGCATTGGTCTTAATCGTAAGATCGCCAATTTCGATCATATCAGGTTGGGGACAGGAAAATTTATCGGGGTTGTTTGATCGCTCCATTTTGTGCGGGCATTTCACGCGCTGCTTTTTAATAGCTGAAGTAAGCACGGCTCTCCTAGGTTTGGTGGGTAAAATGTATTCTAGGATACATTTCTCAAGAGCGAGGGGGTGGAACGAACCACAAAGACACAAAGGACACAAAGATCGATCGATCATTATGTAAGTTAAACTGGTCGCAACGCGCTCGCTACGCGAGATCACACAGAACCTAGAAGAGCCTAAACTTTTTCTAGAGCTTTTTCTTCGGTTGTTTCAGAGTCTTGCAGTTAAATTTCCGCCACGGCTCTTTCGATTAAACGACGAGCCAGGGTTTGAATGCCGGTATGTTCATAGTAATTGGTGGTCATATCGAGGAATGCCCCAACATACACCAATTTATCGGCAGAAAAGTCGATAAATCCCTGAATTTTGCTCAATAATCCCTGCTGGCTCAAATCGCGATCGCTGACAAAACTACTCATCCAACCTTTAGTCGAGTCGAAACTTTGACCGATAAAGTCTAATTTTCTGGCAGTATTTCCCCCCGGAATCAATTCTTTGATACTGCCGAAAGTAGAGTTAGATTCTAAGTCTTCTGGGTGGAGAATACTGAGGGTGGATTCCACTTTGCGGATAAAACTGCCCCCCAGGGGAATTAAACCATCCAAACAAACTAACGCCGCCATCCGCATTAGGGATTCGCCGCTATAATCTCCCAGAGAAGTGACGAAATCATCGATACTATCCCCCGGAATGCCATTAATTTGACAAAAAGCGATTAATTCGGTCACTAATTTCAAGGTTAGATCGATGGTTTGCGCTTTTTCGGGGGCAGGGGTTAATCTTTCGATTAAACCGCCCATGAGGGGAATTTTACCACCGACGGCATTGGCAAGAGAGGCAGTGGCTAGGGCATTATCGGCGCTGTCGATGGTTTGGTAGAGCCAGAGCGCCCGTTGATAGCCCTGGGATTTATCATTAAACAACCAAACGGCGCGATCGCCAATCTGTTGGATCATGCTTTCGTCGGTTTCGCCGGTGACTTTGATAATCGTATTTTTAAACCCGACTAGGTTATCCCACTCTCCCGGCACCACATAATCAAGGGTTTTGAGAACTTTGACGGTGAGATTATTCGTCGGTAATTTGTCCACCAGTTCAAAAATTGGCTTACTCACGGATGTCTCCTTACTTTAATTTTGCTAAACCATCTAAATCGAACTTAGCTAACCAAGCTTGGCGATCGCTGGCGGTAAAATCCGTATCCCGCGATAAAACCTTGACTTGATAGCGATTATTGACTAAAACGGCGCTGGCGGTTGCACCCTGTTCCACAGAGGGAAAACCTTTGATTGTGGTTTGACTGTCTTGGAATTTATTGGCCGCGGCGGGATTATTGCTAATGTCAGATATGGCTAACATAGCCAGAACTTTGCCATCTTGCTTCAGTTTTGCCTCAGCAAAGCCTTTTTTCTCCTGGGTATAGACGCGCTCGTATCCTCCCCCAGAGGGCGGGAAAAACCGATTAAAACTGCCGCCAGAGGTGGATTCTTTCACCACTGCCGCCGCCCCGCGAGCGGTACTTTCCTGTTGCGCCTGGTCAAATTGCGAGGGAGCTTTAGCACAGGAAGTTACTAGCAAAAGTGTCGCTAATACCCCTGCTATCAAGATTTTGCCAAATCGAAAGCTCATAGTTATCTTAATTAAAACTTGCTCATGTTTGTTTGTAGTATATCTCTCGCTGATTGCTGATTATTGTTAAGTTTTTCTAGATTCTGCCACACCAGACCAAAAAAAACAGAAAATCAGCAAAATTAGAGTCAATAGCCAATTTTTAGGCGTGTATCTCAAGATTACAGAAATATCCACTGCCGAGAAATTATCGGTAACTTTTCAATTAATACAAATGTATGAAAAACTGCGTGTAAGCATCTCGCATTTGGGGGTGCGATTTGTTTCTAGCCCAAGAATAGTCTAAAACCCTGACAGGGTAGGGCTTAAAGCTAGGGTGGGGATGGTAGATTGACAAAAATGATCTGCACCCCCTAACCACTAGCTACAGTCCCGCAATTGCCCCTCGCGCCATAGATGCGATCGCTTGTTCCGTGGCCCGGGGTAGATGATAATATTTACCCCCGGCTTTTAGGGCTAATTCTTTGGCAAAACCAGTGGAGACGAATTTTTTCTCCGTATCGATAACCAGCAGTTTAATGCCTAAAGAGCGAATTTTAGCGGCAATATCGAGCAGTTCTGCCTTAATATCGGGTTTTTCCCCCTCCGGAATCGGTTCGCCTAAAGATTTCGCCAAAGGAATATTACTTCTACCGTCGGTAATCGCCACAATCACCACTTGACCGATATCCCCCGATAAACGGGCATTCATCCCCACATGAACCGCTTGGGTTAAACCGTGAGCTAAGGGGGAACCGCCACCACAGGGCAGGGTTTCTAGACGTTTTTTCGCTAGGGTAATCGATTTGGTCGGCGGCAATAGTACATCCGCTCGCTCACCCCGGAAAGGAATCAGGGCAATCTGGTCGCGATTTTCGTAAGCTTCCGTTAACAGACGCATAACCGCACCTTTGGCCGACTGCATCCGATTCAGGGCCATGGAACCGGAGGCATCAACGACAAAGACAATTAAAGAACCGGCCTTGCGGGCCAGTCGTTTTGAGCGCAGATCCCCTTCTTCTATAATCACATGACGTTCGGGATTCCTCAAGCGACGGGCTTTTTGATAGGGTGCGGCCGCCCGGAGAGTGGCATCGACGGCGACTCTTTTTACCTTGCCCCGGGGTAACATCGGCTTAATATAACGTCCCCTATCTTCCGAGAAAATCAGGTTACGCGCCCCCGATTTCCCCTGACGCTGGGCCATCTGGGCAAAATACAGCACACTAGGATCCAGTAAAACCCCTTCTGGGTCAAAAACAAATTCTTCCGGCAGATTATCTGGCTGTTCCGGCTCTTTTTCTTCCTCTTTCTCCTCCTCTTTTTCTTCCTGTTCCTGCTGGTTTTCGTCTTGGGGCGGTTCCGGTGGTGGCGGTGGTGGCGGTGGCTGTTGTTCCTGTTCCGGAGGTGGTGGCGTAATCAGCGATCGAGGTACAATAACTAATTCGACGGCTCTTTTTAGGTCATCGGCACTGACTAAATCCCGACCTTCTAAAGCGGCGGCGGCCTTGGCTACTCTCACGGCAAAAATCTCGGCGCGATGACCTTCTACCCTACCGCGCACCGCTTCTTCGACTAGATAACTAATTTGTTCGGGTTTAATTTTTACCTCTTTTAACCATTCCCTGGCTAGAATAATTTCGGTTTTTAGATCATCGATTTCTTGGGCATATTGGGCGATAAAAGCGGTGGGAGAAACAGCATACTCGATCGCCTGATTGACGGCGGTTACTCGTTGGTCTAAACTAAGGACACCATCGGCGGAAAGCGCAATGGCAATTCTATCTAATAAATGGGTTCGTAAATCCCCTTCTTCTGGGTTATAAGTAGCGATCAGGATTGGTTTACAGGGATGTTGAAAACTGATGCCTTCCCGTTCGATTTGGTTACGTCCTTCGCTTAAAACCGTGAGTAATTGGTTAGCAATTTGGTCATCGAGTAGATTAATTTCATCGACGTAGAGAATTCCCCGATGGGCGCTGGCTAATAAACCGGGTTGAAAGACTGGTTCCCCCTGTTTCACCGATTCTTCCACATCGACGGAACCCAATAAACGATCCTCGGTGACTCCCAGGGGAATCTGCACGAAAGGGGCCCGTATAACTTCCGTGGGGACCTCTCCACTGCTATATTCTTCTTTAGTGCGATCGTCCCATTCGTCGGCATTGTTGGGATCACAATTAAAGACATTACCTGCAATAATTTCGATCGGTGGCAGTAGGGAATGTATCGCTCGCGCCATGACTGATTTGGCGGTTCCCCGACGACCGGCAATTACCACACCCCCGAGGGCGGGATCCACGGCAGCTAAGAGTAGGGCTAATTTAATCGCTTCTTGGCCGACAACGGCAGTCAGGGGAAAATTGAGGGTCAGAGTGGGCATATATCTAGATTCAGGCGGCCAAATTCTAGTGTAAAACAGAAGCTCCCTGGTCTGGCGCTTTTCCCCTTTTGATTCCCGAACCCAGATTTTAAGTAGGTAGGCGTTAAAAATTATCAGACACCCCCCTTATCAAGGTAGGGCTGTTTCATTCTCCCATCAGAATATCAAAAGTAAAAGCGATCGCTGTCTTTGTAAAATGAGGATGTACTCTCAGACAATTTCAAGAGAGATAGGCTTTTAGTGGCTTGGAAAGAAGCTTTATCAATCTATTCATAATAAATATTGGCAGAGGATTAAAGATTAATTATTATGACTAACTCTTTTGGTTAGAAAAAGATAAACTTGAGAATCTTCGATCAAATTTATTGACTGAAAATCAGCTGTACTTAATTTAAATGAATCAACCCTAGGGAGCAGGGAGCTTTTTTCAATGCTCAGTCAACAGTAAAAAGTAATGGCTCTTCGGGACTTGGTATGGTTCGATATGGGGGCATAAATCGACTAAATCCTTATCTGGCAAGAGATTTAATTGATTAGTTCGCTCTAGATCGCAAACAATTGACAAAAATCGCGGTAATGTCTGTCTCTATAAGGGTTTCATTCCTTATAACCCCCATCCATTGCATAACACAAACCGAAGAGCCAAAGTAATCAGTGAACTGAAAACTCAAATCTGACACCTGCTAACTGCTAACTGATAACTGAGAAAACGGTAGCAATTTCTACCAAAAGTCCCAGTAAAATTCGTTATTGTCATAAGGTCATGACGGAATGTAATTAAAACCAGAAAGAATGCGGATCGAGCAATTGCAAGCCTTTTTAGCCGTAGCCGATACAGGCAATTTCGGTCAAGCTGCCCGCCAGTGTGGAGTCACCCAATCGACTATCAGTCGCCAGATTCAATCCCTAGAAACCGATTTGGGCTTACCTCTTTTCCATCGTACCGCCCAAGCGAAATTAACCATTGCTGGCGAGAAATTACTGCCCCGGGCGAAACGAATTTGTCAAGAATGGACGAATGTTCACGAGGAAATCACTGACCTACAGGCGGGAAAACAGCCAGAATTGTGCGTGGCGGCGATTCATTCCGTGTGCGCCCACTATTTACCGCCGATTTTGCCGAAATTTTGTGCTGAATACCCAGAAGTGCAGTTAAGAGTTACAGCCCTGGGCAGCGATCGCGCATTAAAAGTGCTGCGGGATGGTTTAGTAGATCTGGCCTTGGTAATGAATAATCGTTTTCTCACCTCTAGCCCGGAGATGGTGGTAGAAATATTATACGAAGAAGCGATCGAAATTCTCATGGCCGCTAATCATCCCCTTGCCCAATACAAAGAAGTGCCATGGTCGGAATTAATCCCCTATCCGCAAGTGGTTTTCAAAGATGGCTACGGAATGCAAAGATTAGTACAAGAATGGTTTTCCCGTCAGGATGCCCACCTAAAAACTGTCATGGAATTAAACACCCTTGATGCTTTTCGCGGTGTGGTGCGTCAGGGTAATATTATCGCTCTTCTGCCTCAATCTGCCCTGATGGAAGCGCGTAGCGATGCCACTCTCGCCATTCGTCCTCTTGCTTCCCCTAGTGGCGAAAATCCCCATCTTAACCATGGTAAATTTAGTCATCGTCTCACCCGTCAGGTAGTCCTTGTCACCACCAGCGATCGCCTACAGATACCACCGATCGCTCATTTTTGTCAATTAGTGCGGCAAATGAATCAAAGTGTGGTTAAAAGCTTAGAAAATCACCCTGTCCAGCCTTAGCAATTCCCATCAATCCTATTTACTCTTTATTTTCTTCCTTGAGATGAGCGATACTTTTCGAGAATTATTAAAAGCGATCGGTAGTGGCACCCATACGGGCAAAAATCTAACCCGTCCCGAAGCGGCGATGGCCACCAAGATGATGTTAACCCAAGAGGCAACCCCAGTCCAAATCGGCGCTTTTATGATTGCCCATCGCATTAAACGCCCCACCAGCGATGAGTTAGCGGGAATGCTTGATGCCTACGCCGAGCTTGGTCCGCAAATAACCCTAGAATCAGCCTCTTTTCAGCATCCGATCGCTATTTTTGGCAATCCCTACGATGGACGCTCTCGCACTGCCCCGGTTACTCCGATCACTACTTTAATCTTAGGGTTGGCGGGGGTTCCCGTAGTCCTGCACGGGGGCGATCGAATGCCGACTAAATACGGTATTTCCCTCAGGGAAATCTGGCAGCAATTAGGAGCAGATTTTAGTCAATTATCCTTAGCAGCAGTGAAAGACTGTTTAATCACCACAGGATTGACTTTTTTCTATATTCCGCACCATTTTCCCCTAGTACAGAATTTTGTCACCTATCGGGAGCAAATCGGTAAACGTCCGCCCATGGCCACGGTAGAGTTAATGTGGTCGCCTTTTGTGGGTAATATTCATCAGATATCGGGTTTTGTTCATCCCCCCACCGAGGATCGTTTTCGCGAAACTTTCGCTCTGAGAAATATCTCTCACTTCACCACCGTGAAAGGATTAGAGGGGAGTTGTGATTTAGCCTGTAATCGGACGGCGATTATTGGTCTGGGAAATCCCACCGATCCCCCTTCCTTTCAGCGATTTTTCCTAAATCCTCGCGATTATGGCTTCTGTCCCTCGGATTATCCCCTCGAATCTTTAGAGATGCTCACCGCTAAATTAAAGGGTTTATTAGCCGGAGAAAATAACGAATTAACCGATGCGGCAATTTTTAACGGTGGTTTTTATCTTTGGCGCTGTGGAATTGCCCCAGATATCCCCACCGGTTTCCAGCAAGCACAACAATCTTTACAGTCAGGAAAAGCCCTGGCTAAATTAGAACAAATCTGTAATTATCTGGAAAATCAGCAATAGATAGGGTCTGTTGAAAAAGTTTGTCGTGGGGGTAGGGTGTCGGGTGTAGGGTTTTACCGATTTTGAGGGGGTCAATTACCTAATTTTCAGGGAAAAAGTCCAGGAATTTTCCCCCCGATCACTCCCATATCCGGTACTTTTTGATTTCCCAAAAGCCCAAAGACATTACCCAACAACTCTAACCCCGTGCGACAAATCTAACTTTGGGCGATCCCTCAATCATGGTTGCTGCCAATTGAGCAGAAGTGAAATCGTAGGGGACATTTAACCCTTGTTTGAGCCTCTTGGCCATTTCCTCAATATTAATCACTCCTAGATTTTCATTTCGGAAGGGAACCTCTATGTCGTCCGTCTTTTGCTCACCATCGAGGTTTCGTAGTCCTTTAGTAATCTTAGTTCCTTTTTTAATCGGATCTACACCACAATTAACGGATGATCCCTTAATTGAAAGGTCAAGGGTTTTGACTTCCCCGGCAAAAAAACAGAGTAAGATATTATCTGATAGCAGATCTCTTCGGAGTATGGTTAGTTTATTCTCTGGTCCGACAAAATTATTTCCAGTTACGGGAGTGGCGTAACCTTCTATTTCTAAACCGGGCCAACCGGATACTACTTCTGAATGTAACAAGAAGCCGGTAATAGTTTTATCAGACTGGGTTTTGCTTCGGCGTAAACTACGACTTTGAACATCTAATCGCAAGTCTTCTTTCGTGACTCGTCCGACACTAAAAGCCCCATCTTGTAAGCAGTCAACCCAATAAGAGTCTATCCAAAAGAAGCGCAAAGATTCGGGGGGAAGTAACCGTGTATCGGGAACCAAATAGTTAAAGGGAACGTTTTTGAGCAATTCTAAATCTTGGAACCAATTGGCGATCGCTGTTGGTAGATCCCCGTTAGTTTCAGTTGTGCTTTGGAAAGGTAGGTGCAGCACTTGTTGCTGTATCTGATGTAAATCTTGAGCTTTAGAGCGTTTCCAGTTAAAAATCTCAACAGCCAAGGGTTGATTTTGTAGGGTCAGCATTCGTCCTAACTGCCAAGCCATAGCGTAGGAAACATCAAACATACCCGTATTAGGATCATAACGCATTAATTCATCAGCTATAGCAACAGGAGCGGTTAAGTTATCTTGGCTTTGGCCTGTACTTAAAGGACTATGATACCAAGAAACTGTTTTATCTCCTTGTCGCAGAGCGTGGTGGAGAGGTACATAACCTAAATCTAGGTATTGCTTCGCTGGGTTTTGGGGAGGTTCTTGGGAGGGAAGTCTGAGGGTATCGGGTTCGCGATCAATTTCTTTAAGCAGGGCATCGAAATTGTGCTTACTATTAACACAGGTAAAACTCCAACTAGCAAGACTAACTAAACGGATGAAATCGTTAGGTCCTGCACCTTGATAGTTAAATTTTCCAGAATCCTTATCATAGCGTTCTTCAAGGGCGACTAAATGAACGGTACTTACTTCCCCTTTCTTGGGTAAACGGTTGCCTAAAATAGTGGCTAAAGGTTCACTGAGAGATTCATTTTTCTCGTTGGTTATTTGGTTAACAGACGCAAGGAGAGTCATATCTTTTTCTGGAGGAAGAATCTTTTCTAAAATGTTTTGAGGGATATCAATTACCGTCACAACATCTTCATCATTTTGCCCTGGCTCGTCTATAAATGTGGGGAATTTAGTGTCACCAGAAGTTGCTTTGAGTTCCCTTAATTTAATTGTTTTTGGTTCAGGTTTTTCTGATTCCTGAAACAGAAGGAGAGCTAACCAAGGGAGATCAGGATCTGTTGATTTGATAGTACGCTCCCAAGGCAGAGTACCGCGTTTGAGGATGATATGGGGCAAGGCATTAGAATACTCACCCAAGTTTCCCGCAGGGGGAAAAACGGCATAAATGGCATCAGGAGTTAGGGGAGCAAAACGGTGGCCATCTACATAAAAGGTAAGCTCTTTACTGAATGTCTGCTCAGGTATTTTGTCAGACTGTTTGGTTTTAACTTTTTGTTCAACCTCGACTGTGTAAGTACCACTATCTAGGGGAGGTTGGCGATGTTGGATGAATTGAACTTTAACTGTTGATGTGGACATGATTAATCGATTGTGGATTATAGATTGTGGATTGAAGCTAGAGAGTAGGAGAGAGAGGGGGGAGTTTTAGGGATTTTCTAACCCTAGAATTCCCCGTTTAAATGGGCAACAGCTGACCTCCCCTAATTGCATTACGCTTTAACCTGGGGTGCAATGACAAAAGAATTAGCCACCGAATCGGTTAATTTAACATCATCGGCTAGATTAAAGCCGAGAGATTGGAGCAGATTGTTGCGCTTATTCTCAGTATTGGCACTGACAATGTTGTTTTTGATGGCTGTAGTTCGAGCTTCATTTTTGGCAGAAACCTCAGAAGTAGTTAGAGCTTCATTGTGGGTAAAAACCCCAGAAAAAGCCGTCATTTGTTGCCAAGCGTAAACATCATCTATGCAGGTGGTATCGTGTTGCAATTTCTTGACATCAATACTATTGGTGCTACAGACATCTTGCTTGATTTGAGGAACAATCCGGAAACCGGAGAAGACGTTCTTGACAAATTGCTGATCATTAGCTTCAGGGAGAAGAATTCGTTCTGAGTCTTTACCCTTTACTTTGACAACTTTAACTTTAGCATCGCCCCAAAGTGCGGTTGGCACATCTTGAGTTATCGGGATAAATTGGAACTGGTCATAGTCAACGGTTACTGACTCTGACTCATCTCCTCCCTTTGTCTTCCGGGTAATTTTGATGTTGTACTTGCTTTCGAGTTGATCCTTTTTAATGCCCATGGAACGAACGCCAAAATCGGTGTTCGCATTGCTAACAGTGAGAGGTTCGGTATCTTGGGTATTTTTTTGGTAAGATGCTTGCTTGCTGGGGATAGCAGAATTAACTACTAGCTCTAACTCTTTGGGATTGACGACAAAGGCGACTTCTTTGGTTGTTGCCGGTGAGAGTTGTTTGGTGACTCCTTGATTGAGAACAACACTACAAACGTCTGCAGCTGTTGATGAACCTTGTGCTGTTGATTTCGCAGGGGGTAAGAAGGAACTTTGGAAACTTTCCCAATCGATAGGCTCTGGTAAGCGAGAAGATTGATCGCCAAATTCCACAGTGACTTTGACGAAGATAATTCTAAATGTGGCTGTACCGGCAAATTCTGGACCCCAAATATGGAGTTGCACCCCTAAACTAACAGGTCCGAGTATTCCATAGCCAGCTTGAATCCTCACTTGTACTAGGATTTCGTAGTAGTAGGGTTTCCAAGAGATGAGGAAATGAGCCTCAGCGACAAAGTTAGCCCACAGTTTACCGAGTTTGAAATTGGCTTCTAGTCGGCCACCGGCCATGATGGCATGAGCGCACAGAGCAAAGTATTTTTCTCCCTTGAGGGATAGGCAATCTCCTACTTTCCAGTGGAAACCCAGACGAGGAACTGTAGGATAGTGGGCAGGTTTTTTGAATAGGGGGTGATAACCGCCTAAAGTAATGACAAAATCCCCTGCATGAGGGCCAGAAACCCAGAGACAGACGGCAAAGCCACCAGTTAAGCGGCAATCTGGGGATAAGAGATAGCAATCCGAGGCTAATTGACCTTCTATGGAGATTACTCCTTCACTCAGAGAAAATCTGGCTCGTAGGAGCATCGTCATATTGAGAATACAGCTTGTATTTTTCGAGTCTTTTGCCGGAGTGGGAATTTTCATTTTGGCAATTCCCAACAGGTTGATCTCGAAATCTTCCCCAATGGCGACGGTTAGCAGCGCAAAGCAGTCTAACATCTGGAAGCAGGTAAACTTGAGTCCGATGGCAACAAAGCCGGAGCCGATGGATACGGGGATGTATTTATCCATCTCAGTCAGTTTTTTGGTAATCAGTTCATTATCATCCGAAAATTTCTTCTTGCTGGGTTTTACTGCTTCGGCCACTAGGGGAAAATCTAGTAATTCGTCGATGGAGGGTACTTTCAGATAGCGGTTGTAGCCGAAACCCAGAGCAAATCCCGTGATAATGAAGGAGGGATCAACTATTATAGTGACGTCAAGAACGGCATATAGAAATAGGGAGGGTTTACCGTCGTAGTAGGCATAGGCACCGATGGCGCTGACACCAAAACTTTTACCTGCTAGATCAAATTTGAGTCTGGCTAAACCCAGATATTCTGTGTATTTTATGCCGTTCTTTTCTTTGTCGGCACGCAGTAAGGCCCCGCTTATTTCGATAGTTGGATTCTTGTACTCTATGCCAATGCCCGATATTTTAAAGGATGGCGTTAAGTCGTCTAAGGAAATCCCGACTCCTAAATCGTCGCAAGAGAGGGTCAAACCAGCGATTTTGAGGACAGCATCAATGACGATGGCTATTTCTGCCTCGTCGTCTTCTTCCTCATATTGGAAGCCAATTTGCTTAAGTGAAAACGGTCCGAAGGTTTTGTCTATATCAAACCAAACGGCTAAGTTACTGTTGGTGACATTATCTTCTTCTTCTTCTCCACCAGGAGCCAATTCTTCTTGTTCTTCTTCTGCTTGTGGACTTATCGACAAGCTCAAAATCTTATCAGCATCGGGTAATCCCAATTTACCTGATAAGCTGAAACCTTTACGGACAGAGCGTTTGTCGTCTTTATCCTCTTTTTCGGGAACCGGTAGTGGAGAGATGACTTCAGGGATTTTGTCATTTAAAACGCGAATTTCTTTGATGCTAAAAGCTTTAGAAGCGGCGACAATTCGCAGGGAAGGAACTAATTCTTCTTCACCGACTTCATCGGAGATTAAATCACCCACTACGGGAAGGGATTTTAATTTGATCTTGGTGGCGATATCTAAATCTAGGACAAACAGCCATTCTCCTTTACTTGTTTTGTTTTCTTTCCGGTAAATCACCATCACATTTTTGAAATTGATGGATTTATTCTTGAGTCCCTTTGGTAACAAGTCAGCTATACTTTGGTCCAGGGTTGCCATCAAATCATTGAGGGTGATACTGAAGGGGTCTTCCTTTTCTTCCTTGTAAGCTGTATAGGCGACAATGGTTTTACCTTTATCTGGCAATTTATCAGGTTTAGTTTCACAGATAAACTCGATGTCTTCCCCGAGAGAAATTGTTATTTTTGGACCTTCTTGTGGTGAGTCATCTGAGGTTGTTGAGAGACCTTTTTCCAGTTCTTCTTTTAAGTTGGGTTTTGTGTTTGTAGCCATCGGTTTGTTGGGGTTTGGTTGATGAATTTTAACAATAGACAATGAATTTTTGGTTCATATTTCTGTAATTGGGATTCTCCTTGCTTCTGGATTTTGCTAATCAGTGATTTGCTCAAAAAAATATAGTCATTTCAGATAAGTCTGATACACTCTGGACTGATGAAACCCTTATTAACTCTGGCATTGATAGTCTCAATTTTAATTGAAATAACTATAACTTTTGCCGATGCGAAGTTGGTTGAATAATAACAAAGTGAAAAGATGCGTCTTTAAGTTTTTGAGTCATAGCATCTTTCGTCTGTACCTCAATGTAATTCTCTGCAAGTTGAACAAGATGGACTGTACAGGTTGCATCTCCTGACGTCAGCATAAGAATAAGATCGTCAGAAAAAAATTTCCCATCTCTCATAAATGGTCTCTCAAACCATAGTTTGAACGCACCAGTTTGTGGGCGAGAGGTTTGTTTAATCTCTGCTCCGAAACAGGCCCAACCACTCGGGCTTACCCCTGGTCTGACAATGACTTTGCCACACAATATTCGATCAATCGATGTGCTACTAGAACCCGCCATAAACGCACCAAAGATGACAACTGGTCCATCAGCATTAATTCTTACTCGTTGCTGACCTTTTGCTATGAGGCTCAGGGTTTTATTGTACTCTAACTTTAGCCCCGTTTGATTATCACCAATTGCTAGATCAATTTCTGGTGAGAAATTGTTACCAATGGCAAGTTTTCCAGTAACAATGGCCATTCCATCCACATGAAGTTTAGCTGTGGGATTCGTAATACCGATGCCGACATTGTCATTAATAACCGCATTTCCACCAGCGACATGAAGTTTTGCTGCGGGAGTACTCGTACCGATGCCGACATTACCACCTCTTTTTAAAGTGATTCCTTGATCCCAATCCCAATTTTGATTATCCTTGTCATGAGTGATCTGTAGAAAATCGCCATTATAATCTGTGCGACTGTGAAATATAAATTTTTTATTTGTTTCATCCTTCCCTAAAACTATATCGCCGTTAACCTTAAGTTTAGTCGTCTCCCGGTCAAAAGTCTTAGTACCGATGCCAACCTGTCCCCCACTATACAAAAGTGGCGTTTTTTCGATAGGTATAACTAGCCGACCATCGGGATAGCTACCAATGTTTTGATAGTCAATATATATACAGGCTAGTCCAGAAGCACTGCTGGTCACTAACTGGCTAATTGTTAGCTCGATTCCCTGTCCTGCTGTTAATTGGTTTATCTTGGGTGTAAAACTCCACTGAGTGGAATTTGCCGTATGGTCTGATGCCCAAGAATTGGTATCTGTTACGTTGATTTTAACACTATTTAACTGGCTAGTTGTTGCCACCAGTGCGTCTGGATGATCTCCCTGCTCAAAGCTGACAATAAACTTTGAACTTTGGTTTAATAAGAGAATTGGTCGCGTGTTATTAGATAAAGGGGAATTGAGTACCTTTAATTTCAGAGTGTTTTGAGTAGTTCCATCATTGAGAATCGCATTAGAACCTAAGACCCGAAATTGTAAAGGAATTTGCGTCTTGCGGAGATGATTGATTACAGAGACCGCGTTTTTGGAACTTACTTGCTCTTCAATGAGTTCGTTTGCTGTTCCTGTCGAAATTAGACCGATTCCACCATACAGCAATTCAACGTTGCTGCTTTTCACAGTGCGATTATTGGCTGTAAGTTTCGAGAAACCTATTTGAATCTTCTCATTTGGTTTTAACGTTAGTCCAGATTGGTGAAGAAAATACATTGAGAAAAAGCGGAATTCTTCGTCATAGTTGACTTGCCATTGGCCACTTTTATCATCTATTTCTATCTCACTAGGTTTAAGTCCTAAATCTTTTTCCCAACGGAGTTGAAAATGGCATTTTTTCTCACTAGCCGCTTGAGAACCTCCTGCTTGAACAGTCGCTAATTTTCCAGCTAGGGAATTAGAATTTTTAAAGATGACATCCTGTTCGCTATCATTAAACACCTCTAAATATAACGTTAAGGGTTCATTACCATCTTCTAAATAGATGGTGTTAACAATTTCAGCTTGGCTGTTGTCTCCGTAATAAAACTGAAATTTCAAAGGCTCTTGGCTGAAAAACTCGTCAAAATCAATGGCCTTTTGGGCTTGACGGATTTCTTCGGGAACTCTGGTAAGCATGATCATTACTCCTAGGAAAAAAAGAAATTAATTTTTGTGGTTGGGTTTTACTCGCTGACAGTTTGGACTTCTTGAGTCCATGAATCGGTTGATTCAGGTTGCTGTAATTGGGATTCTCCTTGTCTCTGGATTTTGCCAATCAGTTGATAGACTTGGCGATAGGGCATAGTACCCAAAGCTTCTAAAACTTGGTTGACTTCCCCCAAAGTTAATTTGAGGGAAATTTGTTCGGCTTCATTCATTAGTTTCTGTTTTTCTGGTTAATTTTAACCAGCCATCATAGATTTTTTGTGGACTGGAGTAAACGGACTGAGAATCAAAGGGAACGAGGGGACGATTTGACCAGGTATTCCCTTCTTTTCCTAACCAAGACCATTCATAATTGGGTACTTCGGGAAGGGAAAGCTTGATCTGATCAAGATCATTGATTGGGTTAAGATCACTCAGAAGTGGTGCCGCTAAAAAAGTAACTTCGATCGCTTGTAAGGCAGGTAAATATTGTTCTGGCGGAATAGAAATACTCTTAGCAGGAAGTATGCCACAAGTCGCGTTAACTTGTCCACGAGGGTCGATTAACATCACTAGAGTTTGGGCTGTATTTTCCTCTAAGGTTTGCTCCAGATTCAAGGGAGTGTCAGGGGTGGGATCTTTTTCATCATCAAACAGGGTTTTGATATTTTTGTGGGGAACATAGCAACTTTGGGGAGCATAAAAAACGCTGTCTGTGTAAGTACCATCGGCTTTTTCTACCCAGTAGCCCACCAAACTATCATTAAACTGCTGATATTCACCAATACGGATGGGGAATTTGACCTTTTCAAAAGCTTGTGTGGTTCGGAATTTATTGTAGAAAAGATCGTTAGAGAAAGATATCCTGTTCTGGCTAACGGCGGGTATGCCTTGGATATCTAGATTGATGCGTGAGCGCACTAGGGCTAAAGGTCGCGACACTAGCAAGGATATGGCTTTATTTTGAGCAAATCCTTCAGGGTCAATGGTTTCTAAGGCTGCATTGACAGTGGTGAGGAAATCAGCGATAAAAGCCGATCCTTGATCTCTCAGATACCGGACCATTTGCTTGAGATAGGGGTTAGTCCGAGCAATAATGTCGTTAATTTCCTGCTCAGTGTAATCATGTCCCGGAATAGAGCGCAATTGAGCGGTGCGGTCAATCATGACTAGAGCATTGCCCTCATCATCATAAATAGTCAGGCTGTTATCTAAGTTGTTGGGCAAAACCCAGCCACAGATTGGTTTAGTGGCGAGGGTATCATTCATTTCCTGATCTTGTTTACTGCTTTTACTGCGGCGAGTCCCCTGTGGTCGGGTGGCCGATAGCCAGCGAAAATTCAAGCGGGCGGGTTGGGCTAAACGGGGTGGCAGGTAGATGGGATGGGATGATAATACATTAGCAAAAGCTGATGGCAGTGTTAGGGGTTGGCTAGTGACAATCTCACGGCTATTGTTAGTGTCAAGCACGACATTAACCTGTCCAAAGGTATCCACAAGTCGTAAATCAGTAATTTTTAATCCTCCTACACGAATGGGACTAAAATCGAATCCAGTTAAAGGCGATCGCAAAATACTGTCCGGTACGAGACGAGAGCTAAGTTCTAAAGTGTTCTGCACGTTTTTCAGGAAGTCTTTTGCTGGTCCATTTGCTGCAAGTAGATTATCGTTGACATCTAACTGAATTGTCCGATTATAGGTGAGTAGCGCATCACTAAAACCACCGAGACTCTGGGCGAGACAGCCGTTAAGAGATTGCAGTTGTTGATAGGCCCGCAGCGCCGTAAAAAAAGGATCACTAGCTGTGGGGTTTTTCTTGTCATACCACCCCTTGACAGCGTTAAAATTCTTGACCAGGTAGTCCTCGGTTTGGTCGTCTGGGGATATATTTTGTTCTTGGTAATAGTCGGGCAACAAATACTTAGTCAAGTAATCTATAAGATTGTCCTTGAGCAACATACTAGCCGAGGAAGAGAGAAAACTAGCTCCCCTGTAAAGGTCGGGATAATTAGCAAAA
The DNA here is from genome assembly GCF_015207925.1 of Microcystis sp. LEGE 00066. NCBI lineage: Bacteria > Bacillati > Cyanobacteriota > Cyanophyceae > Chroococcales > Microcystaceae > Microcystis > Microcystis sp. LEGE 00066. The sequence goes on from NZ_JADEVX010000008.1 coordinate 31,364, forward strand.
TGATTCGCACTTAGATTCGTCGGGGTGATTTCAAGTCCATCGACCCGCAATTGATATTTATCTTTGAAGATGTTAGTGTCGTAGTTTACACTTGGAGTGTGCTTATTGTTGTCGTTCTTGGTTTGTTGACTGTTGTGTTCTAGTCCTTTCAATTGCACTTGCCATTCCAACAGGAAGGGATTCCAAGGCTGATTTGCCCATTGACGGAAGCCAATTTTTTCTGTGGGGTTGTTGCCAAACTCGCTGAGAAATTGGACAAAAATATTTAAGGTGTTGTCAGGTAAGCTCTGCAAGTCAATGGACTGAGTTAATAATTTACATTGGAGCAAACCATCTGTCCTCAAACGCTCGTCGTCACGGTTGCGAGTCGGTTTAGCGACTTCCCCAGTCATTAAAACTACGGGATCACTTGGCTGCCAATAGCGAGGCCCTGGAACTATTTTGATGGTGTAAGATGGTCGGAACAAACCGATTTTGTCTTGGTAATCCCGCTCAATTTCGGTCGGAGATAGGGGTTTTTTGTGGAAGCTAACGCTGGCAATGCGCCCCCGTAAACGATGGCTACCGGAAGAGTTAGACATTAAATAGACGGTGCCACTAAAGGGGTTATTAGCCTCTAAGTGGAGGAAAACCCACCGATTCTTAGGAATTGCTGTCCAGTTAATCGGTCCGTTTACCTGTTGTCCGTTAATGTAAATTTTTTGCCAAGTGCTGCTAATTCCATTAGTAGAATTAACATAAAGGCTGGTGCTTCTCACCTCTAAAAGGGAACCCTGAACTCCCTCTGGTATGTTTACCCACATCGAGAGGGACTGGATATTTCCTAAATTAGAGATTTCATAATTCTGATTGCCATCGAAAGATAAACACTTCATGGCAATATCGTCATCCACTAAGGTAGAATCGCCAGTGACTTGGACTGATTTTTTGGGAGCAATTAAACGGGATTCTTTGTTAAACTTCTGAACTTCAGCAATTAGTGTGTTAATCGACCGGGCCAGTTGGCTTGCTTTTGAATTACTGTCAAAAGGGTAATTTGGAAATCCTGGAAGATTATTAGAGACAGAGGCACTGACAATTTGATTTTGATCCTGTTCATTTTTTAGTACCTTCAAAACTCCAGCAGCTTTGATGGCATTCTCTAAGGCTTTTACTCCATATTGATTGTTATCCGCAGTGTCCTTAAGGAACGTTTGAACTAGATTACTGTCGCTTGTTTTGTTGATAAAATTAACTGCGCTTGTTCCCAGTGTTTGTATTTTGCTTCTATCTAGCAATCTTTCATCTGGATTGACAAGAACATAAGTGGCCAGCATATACTTATACCAATCAGCATAGACTTGTTCTCGAATTGAGCCAACTTTTGCTAATTGTTGGTCGTATTCACGCTGTGCTTCGTTAACTTCACTTATGCGATCGCCGATGGTGGCGGATAATGTCACCTGCATTATTCCCTCGCCTTGCACGGCATTTGCTGGGTTGGCACTTCCCGACTGGGAAATTTTGGGATCAGATTCCGGCACTACCTGCCATGATATCTCTTTACATTGGCCAGTAAAGCTGTCCTCGTGTAGTCCTTGTCGAAACTTGGGTCCAAAGTCGAGATTTTGCTGTACTAAACGCCCACTCATTTGTATGGCTTCTAGCTGCTCCTCAATCGTTTTGCGATTTTCTGTATTTGTTGTGTCCAGTTGACGAGCTACATAAGCTGCTATGGCTTCTTCTTGGTTGTTTCCTACGGCGATCGTTCCTTTAATCGCTTGTGGGTTAGTTACAGAAGCACCAGGCGCAAAACTTAGGGAAGCATGACAGAGAAGACGATCGGGGAAACTTTGGTTATTGCCTATTTCTACTGTCCAGCCAGCTTTACTTTGCAAAGTGTCTAAAAGGCTTAAAGGATCTCTGTCTGGGTACTGTTCTTTGATAAATTTGTCAAGATAATCATTTTTGCCGTCGCTATACCAGCCAATGACATCATATCGTAGGTCTTTGGGCGGGGTTGTATTGGTGGTGAAGTCCCCATCATGAAAACCGAACACACTACGACAGTTAGGATAAAAACCAGCAAAGGCAACTTTTTCGTTGTCTAAGTTGTCAACTGTGGCGAAGGGTCCAATAGCGGACAATTCCTGAATATATTGGGCATTTGCTGTACCTGAGCGCCATGCTCCCAATTCTAATTTACGCCCCAGAAAACGATAGGGTTGATACTCATTGGTAGCTGGATAATAGAGGATATTAATTGTATCTTCTGGTGTAGCACCTTCAGGATACAGATAATCACTTTCTACAACCCATTTTTTTTCTGCTATATTGCTCCCACGTCGTATAATTAACCAGCGATTAGGTACAAGGGGAAATGTAATGCCTTGTTCTCCATCTCTTGCTATACCGTTAGTCAGCGCATCTGGTAAAGACCAGTGTAGGTGAATGCCTGCTTTTAAGGACAATTGGGGTTGTGTAAAGGGAACCGTTAATACAGTTTCGCTAATATAAGCACTACCGCGATTTACTAATTGGCTATTTTTATAGTAGGGGAGCTTACTATAATCAGTCATTTCCCCCAGTACATCCGTCTTGGTGGGGAGGTAGAGGGCATCAAGGTAAACCGGGACTAGAAGTGTGGTCATAACTATAGTATGTAGGGATGAATGAAGCAGAAACCTAAATCGTCAGTTTTGGGAATTTTCGCTGTTCCACTGGGGAGAGGTTGGCAAATGCGCCCAACTCACTTGCAGAAGCTTTAAGATTCGTTTTTTTCTTTACCTTTTGAATGGTACGGATCATTGATTTATTTTTCAACACTTTTGGTCTTCTTTTTTGTAAATTTTTGTAAATTTTTTTGTTATTTCTTGTTATTTCTTGTTATTTTTTGTTATGAATTCGGGTTCTTCGTTACTTGGTATGGTTCGATAGGGGGTATAAATCGACTAAATCCTTATCTGGCAAGAGATTTAATTGATTAGTTCGCTCTAGATCGAAAACAATTGGCAAAAATCGCAGCAACGCCTGTCTCTATAAGGGTTTCATTCCTTACAATCCCGTCCACTGCATAAGACAAACTGAAGAACCAAACATTTCAAGTTTGTCAATGCTTTAAATTCCGCTGCTAGATAAGGACAGGCGCTCATGCAAAAGGGAGAATAATAATGATAATATCCACTAGAAACCCGATCATCGGCTATTTGGTAGCGGCATAAATCCAACCAATGCCCAAAATATTGCCGTCGGGTTAATAGGTCCAATTTTGTTTCGTCTGTAGGGTGTAGGTTCCGTCGCGCACATTGACTCGATGGGGGATCAGCTTCAGGTCTCGGAAGATATTAGCTTGGTGTTGTAGGGCCGTCAGAGAGCGATCGTCGATCGGGATAATGGCACGTTCAGAGGCCCGTTGTTCAAGATTAGTGATGATCGCTGGATCGATCTCATGGTGAGCTGCCAAGCGTCTCGTCGCCTCTAACTCCTGTTGTTTTGCCCAAGCACCTGCCTCGTTCACTTCTTCTAAAATCACCTTCAGTACATCGGGATAATCCCGCACCAATTCGGGAACTGCATAATAATAGGTCGGCACTTCTAGAGAGGCGTTTTCCCCAAAGATACCCCCTAGATCGGCCACCGATCTTCCCGGATAGGTGCGCGTCTCGGTGGGGGAATAGGGAACCCACACCACCCAAGCGTCGATCTCACCGCGACGGAAAAGCACCAGCGCTTCCGGTTGGGTTGCATACACCGGTTCGATATCGTTTAATTCTAGATTCACTCTCATCAGGGCGCGGATAAGGACGTAATGGGCGCTCGAACCTCGATCGAAGGCGATTCTTTTTCCTTTTAAATCCGCCAACGTCTCTATTGGCGAATCCTCTGGCACGAGAATCGCCTGACCTTTCGGGGCGGTATATTTTTCTTTAGCTACCCGGACGAAGACGTGTTCGGCCGCTTGCGAGAAAATACTCGCCGTACCGCCACCACCGCAGAAGTCGATCATTCCGTTGCTCAAGGCCTCGATCAGAGAGGAAGCAGCCAGAAAACTCGTCCACGTTACCGTCACCCCAAAGGGTTTTAAGCGTCTTTCCAGAAAGGCCTGGGCGCGGAGAACTTCCAGATTAGTCATGCCCTCAGGGTAGCCGATCTTGAGGGTTCCTAACCGCCGCGCTTGTTTGGCGAGGGGAGTGATATCGGAGGGGGTCGAGCGCTTGAACCAGCGATCGATCAGGATACAGAAGAGAATTCCAGCGATAAATAATCCCACGGTCTCTAATAGCCGGGGAGTGGTATTCCGGGGGAATTTAAAGCTATTGACGAGGCTCAAAATCGGGTTATCCGAGGGAGAATTTTGACCGACGGCGATCTCGCGTAGCGAGCGCTTTGCGTTCGTGTCGGAAAATCCAGCTAGGAGAAAGCTCCCCACCAGACTGGTCAAAAAAAGCAGCGCGGGAAGAACTCCCCGGCAATTTCGCCACGGTTTCCAGAGACACTTGATCGAACGGTGGAGCATGGGATTTCTCGCAGAAAACAAGATTTATCGTCGGGCAAGGAGACAAGAAGGAAGGGTTTCCCAACTCGATCGGCACGGCTGCCATTAGTTTTATCTACATACTATAGAAATCCACGACTCCTCGATTGTGTAACAAAGTACATTTATAAATGTATTGAAAATGATATAGTTTCAAAATAAAATTGCGCCTGCATTTGAGAGATCGAGGTGGTATGGATGGATTGGTTGATCGAAATCGTCAAAATCGCGGTGGCCACTGGCATAGCCACCACCTTCGACGACAATATTTATCTAACCGGCTTTTTTAGCGAGGTAAATCGTACCTTTCGCCCAGTTCACGTTGTCGTAGGCGAGCTAGTCGGGTTTACGGTCTTGGTATCGGTTAGCTTGGTCGGTTTTCTACTCGGCCTAATCATCCCACCGATTTATATCGGTCTTCTCGGAATCTTGCCGATCCTCATCGGTGTGAGAAATTTACTGACGTTAAATCGCGATAACGAGAGGGAAACCGCAGATCGCAAGGTTAATTTGCGAAGAAACGCCCGATTTCACGGATTCGCCTCCCGCAGACTATCCCTCGGTCAAGTCCTCAGAGATCGCCAAACCTATCGAGTTTCCGCGGTCACGATATCCAATGGCGGCAATAATCTCGGTATCTATATTCCCCTATTCGCCAATAGTACCGTGGCGCAGTTAGCCGTAATCATCCCGATCTGCTATCTAATCGTCTGTACTTGGTTATTTCTCTCCTATAATCTAACCCGCCAACCGGGGATCGCGGTTGTCCTCGGCCGTTATGCCAGCAAGCTTTTCCCTTTTGTGCTGATGTGGTTGGGCCTACGGATTATTCTCGATAACGGCTCCTATCGCCTGTTGATTCCCACCAGCTAAATTAGGCCTCCGTAAAAATCGCCAATCTCTGGCTCCCACGGGAGTCAGAATTGAGGAAGAGAGAATAAAACACCATTTATTTCCTAGGCAGAATTATCCCATCCCAGGGAGTGATTCTGAGTGGGGTGTAGAGTTAGAAGATTTTGACTCAGCCAGAACAACGATTTGATGCGTTGCATTCCAGACGTTTTTGACGCTCTGCTAAGATTTTTTGTAAATTCGGTCGTCCAGTTAAGGTTAATCGCCAAGAAGCCCAAATTTCATAGATAGTATCCACTAGAAACCCGATAACCGGCCATTTGGTAGCGGCATAAATCCAACCGATGCCTAAAATATCATAGACTTGGCGAAACACTTCCACATTTTGAATGATAGTACCATCGGCTAGTACAGCATGGATTCGTCCCATGGCTGCTGCGAAGGAAATACCGCCATTTTCCTCTGGATTATAGTTTTCAGCGGCAATATCGACAAAAGCAACTAATCCTCTCCCAGCATCCCGTTTTTGCAGAAAATTGACCTCGCGCAAGCAGAGGGGACATTCTCCATCGTAGAGGAGTTTAATTTTCCAAGAGGGCGATCGAGTAGAATTTTCTAAGGTATCAGCAGATGGAGTCGGTAAAGATGACATGATCTTCTAGGGATTCTCTTTTCAGTGAACAGTAAACAGTAATCAGTGAACTGAAAACTCAAATCCGATCACTGATGACTGACTCCTGATGATTATTTTATGGCAATTCATCAGATTGGATGGGATCACTATCTACTGGTTCTCGATCGTTGCGTTTTGAGAAACCCCAAGCAAAGAGGATAGCAATTAAACTGATCATAATCCATTCTGGCGGCACAAAATCGGGACTAATCACCCGCAACAGCAATCTTAAACCCACCAAACCGACGGTGACAAAACCAGCATCTTCTAGGTGGGTGTATTCCTCTAACCATCGAATAAATAAACCCGCCATAAATCGCAGGGTAACTACTCCGATCGTACCACCAAGCAGGATCAACCAAGTATCATCGGCCACGGCGATGGAGGTGGTAACACTATCGAGGGAAAAAGCTAAATCAGTAACGGCAATTAGGGGGATAGCTTGCCAGAGAGATTGAAACTTGAGACTATGATGGGTGTGATCCTTGTCTTCCGGGGAGGCAAAGTAATTAAAGACTAACCAGAGCAAATATACTGCTCCCAAAAGTTCAAACTGCCAGTATTTAACCACCCAGGTGGCAGTAAGAATCAAGACCATACGGAGAATATAGGCGAAAACTAAGCCAATATTCAAGGCCTGACGTTGACGCTGATGATCTCCTAATCCCTGTGCTATGGAAGCGAGAGCAATGGCGTTATCTGCTGATAATACCGCTTCTAGGGCAATGAGAACCAACAGAATTAACGGGGTTTTTAGACTAAGGGTTAGAGATGAATCAAGGAGCGAGTCTAACATTGAGGCCGCAGGTAAAAATAAATGTAATCATGGCAATACTTCAGCTTAACGCTTTTACAACTTTCTTTTCTAGGGGAGATAACCGTCATCGGGGGGGGAGATATGAAGTCTTGTAACGAAATGATGCAGAGGACCCCGATGATGTCGGAAAGTATTGGATGAATATCTTTATGAGGAGATAATCAGCAATGCTTTCTGATACTCAAGTTCTAGTCGCTCTGGTAATTGCTTTAATCCCCGGGATTTTGGCTTTTCGTCTAGCGACGGAACTTTATAAGTAAAGTCGCTTTCAATAAACCCCAATCCCGTCTGACCTAGCTATAGGATAGACCGATTGGGGTTTTTTCGGTTATCGGTCATCAGTTATCAGTTATTAGGTGTAACTTAAAAGTAATTAGCCACCTTTCTCACCGATTTTACTTGTACTCATAAATCTATGACCGCACGAACACGAAACCAAACCGACAAAAAAACACAAAAAAAGCCAAAAAGTGGCAATAAATCCCAAAAATGGCAAGTTATCGAGATTTGGCTGCGAATTATTGCCTATAGCGCCATTTCCATCACGGCGGTTTTTGCGATCGCTCGTTTGCTCCCCTACCAACAGATGCAACAGGCAAAATTAGAAGAAGTGCGTTTGGCAGCCCAAGAAAAGGAGGAACGCGTCAATCAATTGCGGGATCAATTTACTCGCAGCTTCGATCCTAGTCAAGCGCGGCAAGTGATGGGTGAACAAAGTCCCCGACGGGATCCTAATCAAAGACGCATTTTTTGGGTTTCCCAGTAGATTAGCTGTTCGTAGATCTCAATTACTTGTTAAGACTCTAGAGGAGAGGAGATATCCACAGAGTCGGTCTGAGCATTTGTCAGTATAAAACTAATGACCACAGCGACACAATTCTTAAGCATTTCTGCCTTGACAAAAGAGGATTATTATGGGTGCAGCTGAATTTTGGAGAAATATCTAGAGGAAATTTTGAGCGCACGCAGTTCGATAAACTCACTGACCACGGTGCGCCCCTACCATTGGCGCAATCATATTATTATAGGGGCGAATTGCATTCGCCCTCTTTGAATAACTGCTGCTGCTCACCAATATGTGAGGGAAAGTCACAAATAGGAGATGCCGAGGTTATCTGCCATTTTCCAATAAAAACCTTCTTTCGGCGCGAACAATTGCCTCTCTAGTGGCTAAAACTGCTTCTGTATCCACCGAAAGAGAAGTCACACCCCAAGCAATCAGATCATCGATAATTTCAGGATACTGGACGATAGCCATGCCGCAAACGGAACAGGGAATCTGTAAAACTTTTGCTTGAGTAATAATTTGTTGTAAAGCTGCCCTGACTGCGGGATGACGGGCGTTAAAATATTCTGAGAAATGTTCTCGATCGCTACCTAAAATTAATTGAGTTAAATCATTAGTACCAATAGCGATTAACTTTACCCCTGCTTGCACATAATCCCTCAATTGAAAGATTACCCCCGGTACTTCCACCATTATCCCCAATTGGAAAGAAGGGACTTGAGTGAGTAAAGCCGATTGTACCCGTTGCCGGCAGAAAATAAATTCTTCAATCCCACGGACAAAGGGAAGCAGTAAATTAATATTGGTGGCGCTGGTGGTTTGTACCCGTCGTAAAGCTTGCAATTCTAGATCAAATAGAGTCGGATCTAATATATAACCATGGGTTCCCCGACTGTCTTTAGCCGAATGTTGAGCATCAAAAGAACGGTAAAATAAAGGCTTAGGCTGGATACTAAGGGCAAATTGTGCGATTAAATCACTTAATCTCTCGATCAATGCTTCTTGATGCTCTGGTGTTAACCATTCTTCTAGATTGCGCTGAGAAAGTAACTCTAAAATCATCCATTCTGAGCGCAATAAACCGATCCCATCAATAGGCAGTTCTCGGATTCTGGCAATACTTTCAGTTTGACTGAGATTAACCATCAAACGGGTAGCAATTGCCGTCCCGTCGGTTTCTCTGGAGGGTGGTGGGGGTAAGGAAATCTGTTCCTGAGATGCTAGAGAAATAATTCCCCTCGTACCATCTACTAAAATTATCTCGCCTGAGCGGATAATTTCTGTGGCATTTTTTACCCCGACAATGGCAGGAATGGCTAATTCCCGGGCTAAGATGGCTCCATGGCTAGTTAATCCCCCCTGTTCCGTGATCATTGCTCGAATTTGGCGTAAATGGGGCAGTTTTTTCGGAGGTAAATTAGTAGTAACCAGAATGCAATCCTGAAAATTTGCCTCTGGGGAGTCGAAATTGCTGATCACTTTTGCCACTCCCGATACCAACCCCGGGGATGCCCCTAATCCTCTTAAGGGATAATTGGAGGTAGTAGCGGTGATTTCCTGACTGTGACAGTTGAGAATATAAATTTGACCATCTAGCATCATCAGCCATTCTATGCTGGTTAAGCTGGGTTTTTCCGCTAGCAGAGATTGAACCAGTTGACAAAGGCGATCGATGGCGAAATTATCTAAACAGTAGCTTTCCTGTAAACTGGGTGCTAATAATTGTGCCGCAAGCAGATTACTGTCACTGTTGAGATAATAAGCCCTGGATTTATTGCCTAATTGCCGACTGCGTAATTGACCGGAGCGATCGATAATATAGATATCCGGTGCCACTTCTCCATTAACTAAACTGTGTCCTAATCCCCAAACCGCCTGAATTTGCCAGTTATCCTCATTAATCAGCACATTTCCCGCACAATTGGCTGGTAATAACGGTTGTACCAGTAAAGATAATTGAATTTTTTCTAAACCAATTCCCATTTTTCGCCAATAAAATAGACTTCTGGCGGTGAATAACTCCGCCCAAGCTTGTTTTAGGGCATTTTCTAGATTATCTGCTTTAATTCCACTGATGGGGGCGGAAAATAAACCGAGAGTTCGCCGAGACAGATTAGCTGGTAAGGAAAAGCGCCATACTAGGCTATCCATGGCTAATTGTGCCACGGCCGCCTCTAGTTCTTCTAACCAGAGAGGAGAAATTTGCGCTTGTAAAATGGCCCGCCGACTTTCTTTGGCGACTAATTGCAGAGCTTTTGGGTTATCTACGTCTAAATAGAGGGAAGACTGGGGAAAATCAGTCAGGAATGAGTCAGTATTGTTGATAGTTTCCAAAAATTCCGCAAAAATGCGGTTAAAAATGGCAAATCCCCTGATAATTGGGTATCCTCGCTGGTGTAATTCACTGGCAATAAAAGCTTTTTCCCCCACCAGGGGGCGATCAGAAGCACTAATGCGATCGAGCCAGCAGAGAATGGTCACGGGATTTGTTAAGAATGGTGAAAGGATTGTAAAATTATTGTGTGATTTTTGTAACTTTTTGGTTCTATCTGCTAGTTTAACTCACCGTCACTATCTTGAGGATGATCTGGAAAGTGGGGTGTAGGGTGTAGGGTGTAGGGTGTAGGGTGTAGGGTGTGGGGTGTAGGGTGTGGGGTGTAGGGTGTGGAGAGGGGAGAATAAATAAAAGCAATCTCCTGACTCCTATCTCCTGACTCCTGACGACCGGCTCCTATCTCCTGACTACTGACTCCTATCTCCTTAGCTGATAAGATAGGATTCGGACAATATTCGATCGCTGCGAGAAATTGATGGACACACCTGCGAAAGTTTTGTTAGTGGATGACGAACCGGGGGTTCGTGAATCTGTGCAAGCATATCTACAGTACGGGGATGAATTCGAGGTAAGAACTGCTAGTAATGCTAACGAAGCCTGGGATTTACTCAATCAAGAAATTCCGGAATTAGTTATTTCCGATATTATGATGCCGCAGGTGGATGGCTATCAGTTTCTGAAGAAATTGCGCGAAGATGCTCGTTTTCAGACAATTCCCGTGGTTTTTCTCACTGCAAGGGGTATGACCAGCGATCGCATTCAGGGTTATAATGCTGGTTGTGATGCTTATTTATCCAAGCCTTTCGATCCCGAAGAATTAGAAGCATTAATCAAGTCTTTAATCGAGCGCCGTCGTCAATCCCTGCAAGCCACCAGCGAAAACGCTAGATTAGAAGAAATTGCCCGAGATATCCGGGAATTAAAACAGCAGGTGGGACAACAGAACACTTTTACTACCACTCCCCCCCCGATTAAAGTTGATCTGACCCCCCGGGAACAAAGTGTTTTAGATTTAGTAGCGGAGGGATTGATGAATAAAGAAATTGCCAGTCGTCTAGAAACCAGCGTTAGGAACGTAGAAAAATACGTCAGTCGCTTATTTAGCAAGACTGGTACTAATAGTCGCACGGAATTGGTACGTTTTGCCCTAAAACACGGTTTAACCAGTTAATATAGCAGCTACTGTTTGCGGCTAGAAATCCATTGGTGGTATATCATACTTTGTGCTTTTTGTCAAAAAAACTTTTTTTTTGCAATAAAACTACACAAAAAAAAGATCATCGTTGTGGGTGAAATTGACTCATTTACCTGTCTTAATTGGGATTATCTTCTAGGTGTGGCAAGGGTTTCAACCTTTGCTGCCCAAAAAAGTATAGAATACCCGATTATTAAATTATATCAAATCGCTGTAACCATTGGAACATCGTTGTTAAATAAAAATCTTTCTCAATTAATTCTTAAGAATTTGTAAATATTGCGAAATATTAATTTAAATATTCTCAAGTTTTTGGAGTCAATAGATAATTTTTGCTTATCTTTGACCAACATTGGGTTAGAAGTCAGGAGACAGGAGACAGGAGATAGCTTTTTTCTCCCTTCTCCTAACTCCGGCGCTCCCTGCTCTCCTATACCTTTTAAAGAGGATTTGGTAAGTACCTAAGCAAAATTAATTACACATTTTGATAAAGCTCTTGCCCTTTGCCTTTTGCCTATCTTCACTAGGAAATTTATTTTGCATGACTACTTATTAGATAGGGAACACCCTGTCCCCTAATGCCTAGAGAATTTCAATAATTCCTTGACTGCCATCGAGACGAATTAATTGACCATCTTTTAACAATTTCATGGCATTATGCACATCCATAACCGCCGGAATTCCGTATTCTCTGGCAATGATAGCACCATGGGATAATTGTCCCCCCACCTCGGCAATAATGCCCACAGCCTGGGACAATAAAGGGGACCATCCTGAGTCAGTATAGGGAATAACGAGAATAGTATCAGGGGCAATTTCTAGATTTTGTAGGGTTGGCATAATTTTGACTCGTCCCTCCACTGTCCCCCCACTAGCGGCAATTCCCTGTAAGCGTTTTTTGGCAGTTAAATTTGAGACTAAAAATTCTTTTTTCGGGGGTTGTCCATAGACGATATAGGGAATATCGTTTAATTGAGAGTTTTCTTGGAATTGTTGGCGACGCTGACGAATAATCTGGTTAAGATTGGCGATTGTATTATTCTGACCTAACTGGGTAACTTCTGAGTAGTTTAGATAAAATATATCTCCCGTCTCTGATAATATTTGTTGCTGTAACCAGAGGGTTTCCAAAGCGAGAAAATGCCAGCGTAGGTGAGCTAAAAGACGGGAGTAAATTTCAGTCACTTGGTTTTTGATATTTAATCTTTTTTGGACAGTATGGGAAGATTTAACTTTTTTATGGCTATTATTGCCCGGACTATCTAAGGGTAGTTGTAGCAGCTCTTGGGGATTTTCTCGCCATCTCGGTATCGAAATATCGGTTCCCACTTCGCTTAAATAACCGTAGGTTTCTAACCAGAGGGAAAAAGCTGAGTCAAAATCTCGATCGAGCGTATTTTTTCTCAGTTCAGACAGCGATCGCATTGAGGCTATTTCTGGTGCTTGAGAGTTATCCAATTTCTCAAAAGGTACTCGCGAGATACTGCGACGCAAAGCGAAGCTAAGGGGGGCAAGAATACTATAATAGGTGGCTTTTTTTAAGACGGTTAAAATCTCCTCAATTTGCTCTAAAATCTCCCCTGAAGATAAAGCTTCTAGGGAAGTAGCGTTAATTTTTTCGAGCGTTGGGATAAAATAGTTTTTTTGATCTTGGCTAAAGTCTTTTTCTAACTGTAATTCCCGTCCTAAAAGTTTTAATAAACCAGGGGAATTAGCCAAGGTTGCCGTTAACGGTGGTTTGGTAAACTTTGCTCCTTTGGTTAGGAATTCTAAGCTTTCTGGAGGTAATCCCATGCGACGGAAAATTGTGCCTAATAAAGAAGCATTAAAATAGGCTCTTTGATAGTGTAAAGTCGCTGTTTCATTGAAGTCCAAATCGAGAGCTTTTTTGTCTAAAACTAACTGGAAAATATCTCCCCAAACTCCACAGGTTAAAGGACGATTAATCGACCAAGGCAAAGAACGAATCACTCCGGGGATAACTTCAGCTGCGATTTTTCTTGTCCAAATTGGCTGTAAATTAGTGATAGGACGGCACTGTAATAACCATAATTTTTGTCCGTCATGAGTCCATTCTATATCTTGAGGAATGCCATGATCAAGGGTTTCTAATTGCCGACAAAGATTGGCTACCTGTTGAATAATAGCTGGGGGAATATCTCCCTCTCCGATGATGATATTTTCTTCTAAATTAACTCGATAACTTTCGGGGGTGATTCTTCCCGATACAACTCTGGTGGCATCTCCGGGTAAAGCTTCAATAACCACATCTAAACTGAGAGGATTAATCGGATCACGACTGAAGGCAACCCCCGAAAAAACTCCTCGAATTTGTTCTTGAATTAACACAGCCATGGCCGTGTTTTCTTGACCTCGATCGAGTCGATAATTAACAGCATTAGGACTATTATAGGAGGTTTGGCAAGTTAAAATCGCCGCCGCTAAATTTTCTTGATCGACAATGTTAAGAATTGTAGTATATTGTCCGGCAGATGAAGCGGTTTCACTATCTTCTCCAATAGCGGAAGAGCGGACGACTAAGGGATGATTAATATCAGGATGAAGAGATTCTATTAACGGTTGTGGATCATCTCCTGGTGGTAAAATCCACCCCCTAGGAATGGGATAACCGGCACGCTTAAGATCGGCTAAAGTGGCGGACTTTTGTCCCACTTTTGAAGCTGCTAGATTGTCATCAAGAGTTTGGATTGATCGATCTCCACGAAAAAAACGAAACATAGTTTTTGATTCATTGTTAACATTTGCTTCAGGTAAGTCTAAATCGTCGGGGATTTTTTGAAAAATTGCCCCTAATAAACAGGCTAAAGCAATGGCAGTTATAATATAACCTGAATCGTGGGGACGACGCAAGGTGAGAATTAAAGCTAATAAAAATAATCCTACCAATCTACCCGTAGATTTTTCTCGAAAGACAGTAAAGCTAATCCCACTAATGATTAAGGTGAGAAAAACAGCGACAAAATCGTGAACAATTAATCCCCAGAAAACATTAGTAGTTCCTGCACCTTTTCCTAACCAATAGCGCCCCATGACTAAGGCAATTAAAGCTAATAATTCCCACGTGGAGCCGGTGGAAAAAAATAAACGGGTTAGGAAAATAACGATAATTCCCTTGGCTGCTTCCGAAATTACCGCCAAAATTCCCACCAATTTACCCCCATGGTAAAAAGCGGCAGTTACACCGATATTACCAGTACCTAATTGGGATAATTTACGTCCAGTTACGAGATAATTTATCCAATCGATCAGAGGCAATCCCCCGATTATAGGACAGACTAAAAAAATAAATAGAGATCCCCAAATTTCTGTCATTTTAAATGCGTCTTAGTTTACGATCTTGTCTTAGTAACGACCTTGAGAACATGAACACGAAAGCGATAAAATAAATTGAGATTAATGGCTTAAAACTCAAGCAGATGGAGCAAATAAAGGCAATAATTGCGGATTTTAAGCGGCAAAATCAACCCCTCAAACTGAAGAAAAAAGCGAAAAGAGTAAGGTGGACGATACACACCCTAAAGACTTAAGAAAATCTGATTGACAGTGAGATTTAATTCCGTGAAAGTCTGGGAAATTAGGCGATCACTGTCTCGAAATTGCCGAATTTGATATTCTTCCTCAACTAAGCGACAAACAGAGATGGTCGGTTGTTTAGGAGTGCCAAGAAAATTACGCCCACCCAAGGCTGCATAATCGACAATCCAATATTCGGGAATACCCATTTCTTCATAATCAGCAAATTTTAAGTAGTAATCATCACGCCAGTTAGTCGATACCACTTCAATGATCAGAGGGATAGATGCACCCTCACTAAGGATTGATTCTTTTTTCCATAATTTTTCCTGAGCGAGCTTGGTTCGATTTAGCACTAATACATCAGGAAAATAACCAGAGTTTTTACCAGCAGGTCTGACAATCGCTTGGTTAGGAATTAAATAAGGAAGCCCCAGTCTATCAATTATTCCACTGAGTTTAACAGTTAAAAATCCTTTGATTTCCTCGTGTTCTCCTGCGGGTTGTGCCATTTCAATAATATTTCCATTGTGTAGCTCATAACGTACTTCAGAATTTTCAGGCAGCCAAGGGACGAATTCCTCGAAATTAACAGTTTTAGGTAGGGTTTGGCTCATAGCTGGCAAAATAGCTTTCTCTCTCTACTAACTTCCTTGGCTCTATTTTACCTTGAATGTAGGGTGGGCATTGCCCACCCTACAAACTCTCTACACAATCTGCGATCGCACTATCACTGCCAAAAACGATGAGGACGAAACCAAAAATATAATTGGTAACGACGGCGAGGTTCATAAAAGGAGTCAGTTGCCAGTTAGTTTTAATATCTCCATTTGGCAATATTACACCCTCATAAAAATTTTTACCATCGGATCCGCCTAGTAAGTTTATGATCGGGTCTCCTTGATTAACGCTGAATGTTACAGCCCCTCCTGATGATGAAGACGATGTCGGCGGCTTAGATGTATAGTTATAGCGCTTTTCACGTTACTGAGGTATCGACAAGTTTTGCCAACAAAGGGTTTAAGCCCCTTGCCCATGCCTCATTCTGATGAAAAATGCTATGATTGCTTCGATCGCATAGAAACGAGTGCTAATATTAGGAACAACAGCTTCGGAAATTTCCAATCCCTCTGGATAATTTTTCGAGGGAACGGCGAACATAGAGATTTCCCCAGCAACAGCTTCGGAAATTTCTGATCCTCCTGGATAATAGATATAACTATCGGAAATTTCCAATCCCCCTAGATAATTTGTCGGGGGAACGGCGAACATAGTGATTTCTCTGGCAAGGGCTTCGGAAATTTCTGATTCTCCTGGATAATAGATATAGCTATCGGAAATTTCCAATCCCCCTGGATAATAGATATAGCTATCGGAAATTTCCAATCCCCCTGGATAATAGGTATAGCTAAATGTGTTATATTTTTGGTCATCAGAAAATGCCGGGGGACGTAATTGAGGAATTTCTGCACCCAATACCCCAGAGCAATCTTTAAATGGCATATATTGTTTAACCATCGACATTTACTTGGTAATCGATAACGGGAAAAAGTGAGAGATTTAACCTGGATGACACTGATGGACAAAATTAACCAATCAACTCTGCTGTAACTCATACTACTCAGTCGTCTATGCTAAAACGATCCAAAAAACGCAAGTTTTTAAATTGATGGGCAAAAAAGTTTAATTTTACTCAATAACTAAGGAGTTATACATAGATGTTTATTTTTGACAGTAAAACCAATATTTTAATTAATTCTCAGGAATTAACCTTTAAAAGTGAATATTTTTGCAACTTTTCTCGTTATTTTCAGAATCGAGAATTTGTCGATTTAGATGCTGTACAACTCAGTGGCGATCATTTTGAAGGGTATCTTTCAAGGATCATCATCGATGAAGTGATGCTAGAGTTATCCCAACGTAATTGTTTAACGAATGTTGCGGGAGTAGTCCATTCTAAAATGTGGGTTTTTGCGATTCCTGTTCAGGTGAATTCTGTCTTCTTCCAAAATTTGTACTCATTGGAAAATAACTATCTGGGAATTGTCCCCCCTAAATCAGAAATTTCCGTTTTTCAACATCCTTTTTCCAATCGTTTTCAGCTTTACGTTGATGATGATTATCTTCAGAAATTGTGCCAAACTTTAGAGCTACCAGAATCGGAAAAATTTTTTAAATTCTTCCGATTCTTCTATTGTGATTTGCCCATCGGAAAAAATTCGTCATCTCCAACAATATTGTCATCAACTTTATCAAATGCTATTTAATTTAGATCGTCAACAAATATCTGGGCAAAGAAAAGTATTAAGATTGAATTTTGTCAGGCAAAAATTAGAAAAAATTGTCAAAGATTTTCTTTTGACTTTAGCAGTAACCAAAGATATTAAAACCCCTAAAAATACTATCAGACGCACCTCTATCCTCAAAAAAGCTGAAGAAATGATGAGAAAAAATCTGCGTTCTGATCTGACTATTCCAGCTATTTGTCAAGACTTAGAAGTAAGTCAACGTACCTTAGAATATATATTTAAGGACTTCTATCAAATGTCGCCTTACAATTATTTTAAATTGCTTCGTCTTAATGCTTTACATCAATCTCTTAACCAAAATAATAATCAGACAAAATTAACTTATGAAATTGCCGAAGAATTAGGTTTTTTTCATCGAGGATATCTGGCCTCTGATTATAAAAAACTGTTTGGTTACTTCCCCTCTGAAACCTAAAAAAATAGTAGGCATAGGAATTAGGATTAGTGCCTTTCCCGTACTTGTTTGGTAGGGGCGTATATGTACGCCCTTTCTTCGATTCCATAACCTCAAGAGAGCCATTAATAATTAGCCCCATCGAGATTAATTTACTTAATTCCCACTAAAAAAGTTGTACCGATCGCCATAATTGCCAATCCGATGAACTTACTAATTAGAGTCGCTTGCTGGGCTAATTTTTCCTTGATGACAGTGCCAAGGAAAAAAGCACCAGATGCGATCGCTAATTGCATCACGGTAAAACCAATTAAATAGGCAACTAAAGCGGCAACTCGCGCCCCGATAATTGATTCTCCGTAGGCATAACCGTGGAAAATTCCCGCGATCATTGCCAAAGTTGCCAGAGCGATCGTATAGAGATTAGAATGATTTTGTAAACCTTTTTTCAGGGTTAAAATCACGCCAAAAAGCACCACAGAAAGAGCAACAATCCCTTCAGGAAAAAGTAAATTTATTCCCTGTAAATGAATACCCGTCCCGATTAAAGTGGCAATCGCAAAAGCGATCGGAATTAATAAACCCTGTTCCATCCCCACAGCAATTAAACCACTAGCCACCACAAAAGCTAAATGATCTAAACCGATAACTGGGTGAGCTAAACCCGATAAAAATCCGTTCCAAAAATTATCGGGAGTTTGCCCTCCCGTGGCATGATGGGCAAGGGTTTTGCTGGCAAAAATTAACAGGAAGAGAGGGACAATAGTTAATATCCTTGTCCAGCTTTGACGAAAAATTATCTTCATTGATTACCTCAAAATTATGATTCGGAAACCCGCGCCACAATCGCCCGGTGTCGGGGACTGGTGGGGGTAATGATCGGTGCTTGAAACCCCGCTTCAACTAATGCCTGTTCGATATCGAGAGTAAAATATTGATCGAGATAGGGTTCGGTACTCTTGAGTAAGGTTAGGACATAAGGGGGCATTTTTCGATAAATTTCCGAGCGCGGATTCATATCCATCAGCGTCAAATAACCCCCCGATCGCAATAAACGACGCGCTTCGGCGAAAATTTCTCTAGTAGCCTGTTGGGGTAGTTCGTGAAACATTAAAAACGAAGATACCAGATCGTAGGACTGACTGGGTAATTGAGTTTTTTCCGCAGCCGCGTGTTGCCATTGAATCGTCTTTTGTTTTTGTTGAGCCTGGTATTGAGCAACTGCTAAATAGTAGGGAGAGAGATCCAACCCAGTTACCCGCGCTTGCGGATAAGTATCTTGCAGCGCGAAGCTACTCATGCCGACACTACAGCCTAAATCGACAATATCGTTAATTTTTGCCTTGATTTGCTCCTTTAATATCCGGTGATATTCCCGCCGCAATCGCGGGTCGCCGTCCATCCCCGCCCCGGGCCAGATGGTAGAATGGACAGCATAGGCGGCAGATTCTACCTCAAAAGCTGGCAACCAGTCTAAATTGCCCTTTTCGTAAGCGTGGAAAGAACAAACGTAGTATTCGGGATAGACGAGATCGGGATTTTCTACCGCTTGCAGTTCCTGACTCCAATCCCGTTGCTGCCATTGTTTGACGGTTTCTCGCCAAGGTACGCCTAGTTTTTCGGCTCTTTTAATCATCATATTGCGGGCCTGATAGCGAGCGATGTCAAAAAGCGGTTTTATGCCGAGAATACGGTTAACTAGACCAGAAACAGGATTAAAGGAGGCCGGAACGGGTGTAACTGTCATAGAAAAGCTTCGATCGTAAATTTTCCCTTTCTCATCTTATAACAGTGATCAGTCATCAGTAATCAGTAATCAGTGAAAAAACAGCACTGTCACCGCCATTTAATACTACTCAGTTAATACCACTCACTGAAAACTCACATCTGATAACTGTTGACTGATAAAAGCAAAAAGCTCCCTAACCCCCATCTTGCCAATTTTTAAGTAGGTAGGTGTTGAAAACTTTCAGATGCCCCCCTTATTAAGCTATCCATTAGTCAGATCTTTCTTAACAAAAAGAGAAGAAACTTAAAAAAAGGGGAAACGATTGATAGGTATAGTTTTGAAAGAAGGAATTAAGGTGGAGGTAAGCAAAAAAATGGAGAAATGGGCAGCCCAAGAATTACAATATGCAGACCTAGGGGACACCAGAAGAAAGAAAAGGTTAATCAGTATCGTAGAAAACTTGGCCAGCCAACCTAGTACAAGTGTGCCACAAGCTTCGGGAAATCTAGCCGCAGCGAGTGCCACCTACGACTTTTGGAATTCCCCCTATTTTCACCCCTCAGATATAATTGCCGCCCAAGCTAAAAGTACAGTAG
>NZ_JADEVX010000090.1:0-17745 GCF_015207925.1 Microcystis sp. LEGE 00066
ACGGGGGGTTTGGGGGGTAGAACCCCCCAAAAGCTTGGATTGAGTGATAAAATCGAAAGTAACGCCCTATTTTAGTAGAGAGTTTCCCCTTAAAATCCCAACTTAGTAGATTTACAAAAATGATATGCAGCCGCAGAAACCTGCAAGGGTCAGGATTATAGAGAAAATTGCCGATAAATTTCCCAGCGCTTACCGTTATGAATTAGGAGGGTAATTTCATCAATTATCACCTCAAAAAATAGCTCTTGATTAGCATATTTTGACCAAGCTTTCCAGAAATTATCTTTAGTTAAATCTCGGAAGCCAACGGTTAAATGGGGCGCAAAAGCTCGGCTTTTTGAGGCATGATCAATGATATTCAGGGAAGATTCTAGCTGCTGTAAAAGCCGTTTTTGCAGGGTTAATAATTCTGGGGTTTTCTGGACATTAATATAAATAACTCGCGGTTTAAAGGCGGCAAAATTCTGGAGAATTAGGGGAATAGGAGCGTGCAAGCGGGCAAATTCCTCTAAACATCTTTCTAAATCGGGTAATTGTTCTAAATTACACCGGAAAGGGGGTTGGAGAGTGACGTGGGGAGGCGATTTCAGGGCAGCGCGACTATTGTAAATTTCTGCAAACTCTAACTTGATTTTTGTGGCAATTTCCTGTACTTCTGGCGGCGGCAAAAGCGCAAT
Organism: Microcystis sp. LEGE 00066; assembly: GCF_015207925.1. Lineage (NCBI taxonomy): Bacteria > Bacillati > Cyanobacteriota > Cyanophyceae > Chroococcales > Microcystaceae > Microcystis > Microcystis sp. LEGE 00066. The sequence continues at coordinate 678 of NZ_JADEVX010000090.1, forward strand.
AAAAAATAGAGATCCCTGGGGTTGATTCATGGAAGCAAGCAAAGCTACAGAAATAAAGCTGTCACCTCGATTCTAGCAGTCTTCCACAACTCTAGCTAATTGTATATCTCTGTTATATTGCACCCTCGACGGTCAAGATTAATCGGTATAATTATATGATTGTTAATCAGTCCTAGCCTCCTGAGAATTTATGCCCTGGTTTGTCAAGATAGAAAAAGGCATTGTTGATAAAACTACCTTCGATCGCTATGTCAGCGCCCATAAGGACTATGTGCGTGATTTAATTAGCCAAGGACGAGCAGCAAAAACCGGTTATTGGGCAGAAAGGGGCGGCGGAATGTTATTATTTAAGGCCGATTCTCTTGAGGAAGCCCAAGCAATTATAGTTCGCGATCCTTTAATCGAGAATGGTTGTGTGGAATACGAACTCCATGAATGGCGAATTGTCGTAGAGTAATCCAGCTTTCAGGGAACAGTAATCAGTAATCAGTAATCAGTAATCAGTGAAAAGACGGCAATGTTAAGCTGTTGATTATCTAAATATTACTGGTTCTTCGGTTTGTGTTATGCAATGTACGGGGGTTATAAGGGATGGAACCCTTATATAGAAAGACGTTTGGCGATTTTTGTCAATTGTTTTTGATATAGAGCGAACTAATCAATTAAATCTCTTGCCAGATAAGGATTTAGTCGATTTATGCCACCCTATCGAACCATAACAAGTAACGAAGAGCCATATTACTCCCTAATACTGCCTAGTAGTGGGGAGATGGGGGTGGAGACTGGAGTCAGGAGACCACTTCGTGCGCGTTGCGGGGGGAGAGGGAAGATGGGGCGCTTTTTTGCTGTGAACTGAAAACTCACATCTGATCACTGATCACTGATAAGCTATACTGGGGGAACTGTGGTGACAGCACGGTTGCTGCTGCCGAATCGGCTCTCCTACTAGGTTCTGTGTGATAAGTTTAACTTACTATATGATCGATCAATCTTTGTGTCCTTTGTGTCTTTGTGGTTCGTTCCACCCCCCCGCTGGGAGGAATGTATCTTAGAATACATTTTAACCACCAAACCCAAGAGAGATCCGAATCATTAAATAAATTGTCCCCAGTGAAATTGAGGAATTAACTTTGTCCAAACAAGATCTCATCGAAATGGAAGGAACCGTCACCGAATCTTTGCCTAACGCCATGTTTAGGGTGGATTTAGATAACGGTTTCAACGTCTTAGCTCATATATCCGGCAAAATCCGCCGTAATTATATCAAAATCCTCCCCGGCGATCGAGTCAAAGTGGAACTCACACCCTACGACCTAACCAAAGGCAGAATTACCTATCGCCTGAAAAATCAAAAAAAATAGCGATAAATAGGGGCAGAGAAGCCAAAAAGCCTAATAAGCAGCCAAATTTATTTAAAAAAAATAGGTGACACGAGTAAAAGAAATCTGATATAATAATAAGCTTGCAGTGTTGCCAAAATAGTTAGGCATGAAAGTTAGAGCGTCTGTCAAAAAAATGTGCGAAAAGTGCCGCGTCATCCGTCGGCGCGGTCGAGTCATGGTAATTTGTTCTAACCCCAAACACAAGCAGAGACAAGGTTAATCCACCAAAGTCACTGTCTTGGGGCAGAGAATCGTTACCGTTAATTGTAGTCGTTTTTGGAAAAAAAATCGTTCATAGGGAGAAAAAAAAAGCGTGGCAAGGATAGCTGGTGTAGACCTACCTCGCGATAAGCGTGTGGAAATCGCCCTGACCTACCTCTACGGAGTGGGTCTATCGCGTTCCCAAGAAGTCTTATCCGCGACGGGTGTTAACCCTGACACTCGGGTCAAGGATCTCAGCGATGAAGACGTGGCGGCGCTACGGACTTATATCGAGACAAATTATCAAATCGAGGGGGATTTGAGACGCTGGGAGGCGATGAACATCAAACGCCTCGCCGATATCGGCACCTATCGAGGTCGTCGGCATCGGCTAGGATTACCCGTGCGCGGGCAACGGACGCGAACCAATGCGCGGACCCGTCGCGGTCGTCGGGTGACAGTGGCAGGGAAGAAAAAAGCCCCCTCCAAGAAATAATTTTTTATTCATTGCGATATCCCCCAATCAAGAAAAACTATGGCGCGACCAACCAAAAAAACCGGACCAAAAAAACAGAAGAAAAATATTCCTACCGGAGTCGCTCACATTCAATCGACCTTCAACAACACCATTGTCACGATCGCCGATACCAAAGGCGATGTGATCTCTTGGGCATCGGCGGGATCGAGTGGTTTTAAAGGAGCCAAAAAAGGAACCCCCTTCGCCGCCCAAACCGCCGCCGATAACGCCGCCCGCCGAGCGATCGAACAGGGAATGCGTCAACTAGAAGTGATGGTTAGTGGCCCTGGGGCAGGACGGGAAACCGCAATCCGGGCCCTGCAAGGAGCAGGATTAGAAATCACCCTAATCCGGGACGTGACTCCCATCCCCCACAATGGTTGTCGTCCTCCCAAACGCCGGAGAGTGTAAACAGTGAACAGCTTTTTCAGGTGACAGGGATCTTGAGGCCAGCAGCCGTTAGCTTTGAGCGCATCAGCAGCAGAATTGGGTCGTCAAAGACCATCTGCTCAAAAAGCCGAACGCCGAACGCTAAACGCTGAAAGCTAAAGAAAACTGATAACTGATAACTGATAACTGATAACTGAACAAGGGAGGTCAATCGGTGGCGCAATTTCAAATCGAGTGTGTAGAAGCAAAAACTTACAAGAATCAGAGTCAGTACAGTAAATTTGTACTAGAACCTCTAGAAAGAGGCCAGGGTACAACCGTAGGTAATGCCCTAAGACGGATTCTCATTTCCAATCTGGAAGGAGCGGCCGTGACGGCCCTGCGGATCGCGGGAGTCAATCACGAATTTGCCACCGTCGAGGGGGTACGCGAGGACGTGATGGAACTCATGCTCAACATGAAAGAAATCACCCTCAAAAGCTACACCAATCAAACCCAGATCGGGCGTTTAGTGGCAACTGGACCGGCGACGGTAGTGGCGGCACAATTCGATTTACCCTCAGAAGTCGAGATAGTCGATCGCAATCAGTACGTCGCCACCCTAGCCGAAGGGGCCAAGCTAGAGATGGAATTTCGCGTGGAAAAAGGCAAAGGCTACCGGGCAATTGATCGCAGTAAAGAAGAAGCCACTTCGCTCGACTTTCTGCAAATCGACTCTATCTTTATGCCCGTAACCAAAGTCAACTACAGCGTCGAAGATATCCGTTCCGAAAGCGGTCAAGCTAGAGATCGTCTGCTCTTAGAAATTTGGACAAACGGGAGCATTAACCCCAAAGAAGCCCTTTCCCAAGCGGCCGATATGCTGGTTAATCTCTTTAACCCGCTCAAGGATCTCAACGCCCTCGAATCCTCCGGTAACTTTGACGACCAAGAGATCAACCAAGAAAACCAAATTCCGATCGAGGAACTACAATTATCCGTGCGCGCCTACAATTGCCTGAAGCGAGCGCAGATCAACACCGTAGCCGACCTCCTCGATTACAGCCAAGAAGATCTCTTAGAAATCAAAAACTTTGGGCAGAAATCGGCGGAAGAAGTCATTGAAGCCCTACAAAAACGGTTAGGCATCACCCTACCCCAAGAAAAAAGCAAGTAAACCCAATTCCAGGAAAATACCATGAGACATCGGTGTAAAGTGCCTCAATTGGGTCTACCAGCTGACCAAAGAAAGGCACTGCTGCGCAGCTTAGCCACCCAGCTAATTCGCCACGGTCAGATCACCACCACCCTAGCGAAAGCGAAAGCGGTGCGAGCAGAGGTAGACCACATTATCACCCTAGCTAAAGACGGTTCCCTGAGCGCCCGTCGCCAAGCCATGGGCTACATCTACGACAAACAACTGGTTCACGCCCTCTTTGAAGGTGCCCAGACCCGTTATGGCAGTCGTAACGGCGGTTATACCAGGGTGGTGCGTACCCTGCGCCGTCGCGGGGATAATGCCCCCATGGCGATTATCGAACTGATGTAACGATGACAGCTTGCCCCCAGTCGCGGATCGCCCTAGTTATCCAGTATGTGGGAACTAATTTCCACGGCTGGCAACGGCAACCCCATCACAGGAGCGTGCAGGAAGAAATCGAGAAGGCTCTGGCCGATATTCTCGGTCATGCCGTCACTCTGCACGGGGCCGGACGTACCGATAGCGGTGTTCACGCCGCCGCCCAAGTTGCCCATTTCCAGCAGCAGAGTCCGATCCCACCTGCCCATTGGGCCAAGGTTCTCAATGCTCGGCTAGATGACGATATCGTCATTCGGGCTTCAGCCCAAGTTCCCGATCGCTGGCACGCCCGTTTCTCGGCCCTCTGGCGACGTTATCGTTACACCCTCTATACCGACCCCATCCCCAATCTCTTTGTTAGCCCCTTTAGTTGGCACTACTACCATCGTCCCCTCGATGCCGATTTGATGGCCAGGGCCCTGGCTCCCTTATTGGGTAAGCACCATCTGGCCGCCTTTCACCGTGCCAACTCTAGTCGTGACCATTCCTGGGTAGAAGTACAGGGGGTGGAATGCTACCGTCAAGGGCCATTTGTACAGATGGAAATTCAAGCCAATGGCTTTTTGTACGGGATGGTGCGCCTATTGGTGGGAATGTTGGTGGAGGTGGGAACTGGTGAGCGATCGCTAGAAAACTTTACCGACATCTGGGTCAATCAGCGCCGAGAATTGGTCAAATACGCCGCACCAGCTAAAGGACTATGTTTACTGCGGGTGGGTTACGCCGATTTTCCCTTTGCCGATAGCGTCTGGTGCGAGACTCAGCCTCTTTATTATTTCCGAGCATAGAGATTCAAAGTTTATTTTTGTAAAGCAAGGCAAACTGACCATGAACAAAACACCGCTACCAAATTTAGAGACTCTAGAGCAGAAATGGTACGTCATCGATGCGGCCGATCAGCGTCTAGGTCGTCTGGCCACCGAAATCGCCATGATTCTACGGGGCAAAAATAAAGCCACTTTCACCCCCCATCTGGATACGGGGGATTTTGTCATTGTTATTAACGCTGAAAAAGTGACGGTAACGGGCAAAAAACGCCAACAGAAAGTTTATCGCCGCGACTCCGGCAGACCGGGTGGGATGAAGGTAGAAAGCTTCGATAAACTGCAAAAACGCATTCCCGAACGGATTATCGAACACGCTGTTAAGGGAATGCTCCCGAAAAATAGCTTAGGTCGGAAATTGTTCACGAAACTGAAAGTTTATGCCGGTGCGGAACATCCCCATCAGGCACAACAACCGGAAGTTTTAGCGATTAATACGATTCCCGCAGGAGGAAATTAAGTCAATGCAAGCCACGGACAGTAAAAATAAGGTAGTTTATTGGGGAACGGGACGACGCAAATCGGCGGTCGCTTCCGTGCGTCTGGTGCCGGGGACGGGGGCAATTACCGTTAACGGTCGCGATGGGGAAACCCACTTTAACCGCATTCCCACCTATATCCAGACGATCAAGGCTCCTCTGGAGACTTTGGGACTGGAAAACGAGTATGATATCATCGTTAAGGCCGAGGGCGGTGGTTTGACCGGCCAAGCGGACGCGGTGAAATTGGGTGTCGCTAGAGCTTTATGTCAATTGGCCCCGGAAAATCGTCCTCCCCTCAAGAGTGAAGGTTATCTGACTCGGGATCCCCGGGCGAAGGAACGGAAAAAATACGGTCTTCACAAAGCGCGTAAAGCGCCTCAATACTCGAAACGTTAGGTTAATAGAGAGGTTTATTATGCCGAAAAAAATTCATCCTACTTGGTATCCGGAAGCTAAGGTGATCTGTAATGGTGAAGTGGTGATGACGGTGGGTTCGACCAAACCAGAAATTCATGTGGAGGTTTGGTCGGGTAATCATCCTTTTTATACGGGAACCCAGAAGATGATTGATACGGAGGGCCGGGTCGATCGCTTCTTGCGTAAGTACAAAATGGGTGATAAGTCAAGCAAAAAGGCTGATCAGAAATAATTCTTTACTTTTGCCTTTTTGACCCGGTGGGGAGATTTTCCCGCCGGGTTTTTTGCTATCTTGAGGCTAGTAGAGTCATCGATCTTCTGGAACTTTCGGAAATCCCTGACCGAATCCAGATTCTGAAACCCTTGCTTGACAAATGATCGCTAACTTTTTTTCTAATAAAAACTCAAATTTCGGGTTTCTGTTAGTTAGCGATAGCTTGAAGGTTTACCCCATAAGAGAGCTAGAGTTTAGAGACTGTAAGACTTTTGCCAGAGTCCCTCCAAGAGCGATATCTCTCAGATTGCCAGATTTCGTCCCCCGCCCGAACGGTTACAAAGAAGTTGACTTTAAATTAGGAATAAAGGGTGGTGGTGTAACTGAGGGAACGGGAAAAGCAGCGATCACTTTTATATCGCCGTTGCCATCAACTCTGAGCAAGGAATTTCCCCCCGCATCGGTGGCATAAATAACACCATTTTGCACAACGACGGAGTAGGGATTATTATTCAGCAATTCTCATTTTAAGGTTTCATGACATTAAAACCCTTGCACCTAGAGGGGTTAATAATTCTTAACGAATCTCTAGATCGCTGAAACAACGCAAAATCGTTTCAAAATGAGAATTGCTGGTTGATCATAAACCAGACATTGGTTCGCGCTGTAAAAAACCAGAGCTAACAACTTGGCAATCCCATTTTGTATAAACCTCACTTTTATTTGGGTCTTAAATGGGATACATTATAGGGGAATCTGAGCGACAAGTTGACGCAATTCCTGATTAACCTATGACTATAGCCCTCGAGCGCTTGCCCCAATCTTGGCAGGGTTTAGCCCATCGTTTAACTTATAAGTATTTTCAGGCACGCATTGATATACCCAAAGACCCCTATAAAATTCTCTTTCGTCCCCAACCCTATCAGGTTTTATTTATTCTTAGCCATATGCGATCGGGTTCGTCTTTATTGACCCATATCCTCAATTCTAACCCTGAAATTATCGGTTTTGGCGAAACTCATCTGGTTTATGAGAGTGAACAGGATTTTAAAACTTTAATGTTTAGACTCCACTGGCGTTTGAAAGATTTAAACATGAATCATAAATATATTTTAGATAAAGTTCTTCACGATGAGAAGTTTTTAGATCATAGTTTTTTGCAATCTGATGCGGTTAAGACCATATTTTTACTACGAGAACCGAAGCGCACTTTAGCTAGTATTCTAGATATTAAACCCCATCACAATGAGCAGCAAGCCCTGGGTTATTATACTGGTCGTTTAGCCACTTTAGAAAGTTATGCTCGCTTAATTAACAGTCAAGAAAAGAGTTTACTTATCACCCACGATCAACTATTAAACCAAAGTCAATTGGTCTTTAATAGTTTACAGAGTCATCTCGATACTAAAACGGGATTTTCTGAAGAATATCGAGTTTTAAACACTACTGGCATTCGTGGGCTAGGCGATTCTTCCGAGAATATCAGAGCGGGTAAAATTATTAAACAAGCCAGAAAATTAGATATACAAATTTCCGACGATGTTTTAACCCAAGCCCAAAAAGCCTACGATCAATGCTACAAAACCCTTAGCCATTATTGTCATTGTATCTAAGCTGAATTGGGGATGAGCAATAGCCTTGATTCTCTCCTCGGAGTCCCAAGAAAACCCCGCTAATTCAACTCTAGGTTGATCCTTTAGTAGGTTCGATTAGCCTTCAATATTAGCAATTGTAAAGCCCATCTGACACTCGTAGAGATTGGGCTGTTGGCTGCCCCCTTTGCCTAGGGAATGACCACAGCCTAGTTTACCCTCTCGCCACCGGGGCTGCCCCTGCTGGTTGGCTAAAAGACAGCCCTGACACACAGAACCCGTATCGAGAATGTGTTCGTCGGTTAAAATCACTAACATGACGTTCACCCCTATTAATCTCCGATCATTCTTGTCTCCATTGTAGGAGGTTTTTTCTGAGATGTAGTGCCGCGCTATACATTCCGCTACTTTTTGGCTTTTTTTCGCCTGGACTCTTCTTATACAAGGTATTTACCGATCAATTGTGAATACTCAGAAGATAAGGCGGCTCTTCTAGGTTCTGTGTGAGGATGTTATAATATCAATACAGAATAGGAGGTGGGTTATGTGGATAAATTTTGATCAACTCCTCGATTTACCAAATGTAACAGTGGTCAATTATCAAAAAATTGAGAAGATATTAAGACTTAAACAATTTAACAACAACCAGAGGAAGTCATAGGAGATAAACCCTGTATTCTTGGTTAGCGAGTCACCCTCAGAACCTAACTTAAAAACTTTATGAACGCACCCGAATTAGCCATTGCTACCGTTGGTTTAACCAAACAATTTGACCGCCATGGGGCTGTTAATCAAGTGGATTTACAGATTGAAGCGGGGGAAGTTTACGGGTTAATCGGTCCAAATGGAGCGGGAAAAACCACTTTAATTAGGATGTTAGCGGCAGCGGAAGAACCGACAACCGGAGAAATATATCTGCACGGAGAACGTCTTTTAAGAGATGAGAGTAATCCCCGTCTCAAAAGAAATTTAGGTTATCTACCCGATAATTTTCCCCTCTACGATGACCTAAATGTCTGGAATTATCTTGATTATTTTGCCCGTCTTTATCATATCCCTCGCTCCCAACGTCATCGCCGCATTTATGAGGTTCTAGAACTGGTACAATTAACCAATAAAAGTCATAATTTGATCGCTACTTTATCCTGGGGGATGAAACAACGTTTAAGTTTAGCCCGAACGATTATCCATGAACCTTTAATTTTACTTCTCGATGAACCGGTTTCTGGATTAGACCCGATCGCTCGCCTACAATTTCGTGAGATTATTAAAGTCTTACAATCGGCAGGTATGACTATTTTAATTTCCTCCCATGTCCTTAGTGATTTAGCGGAACTTTGTACTTCTGTGGGTATAATGGAATTAGGTTATCTAGTGGAAAGTACCTCTTTAGAGGAATTAAATCAACGTCTAGCTGGTCAATACTTGCAGATTACGACTCTGGGCAATTTAGAAGCCTTAGAAAACGCTCTTAAACAATGTGTTTTTGTGGAAAGTTGGCAAAGAATTATTAATACTAATACTCTCCGGGTTAAATTTACGGGAACCCTAGAAGATAGTGCTGAATTGTTGAAATTTTTAGTGGTTTCTGGTCTGAACTTAAGCGAGTTTTATACTTGCCGCGAAGATTTAGAAACTATTTTCCTAAAACTGGGACATCGACAGGCATCTTAAGGGGAAATAATAATTTTTAAATCTCGGATAGTAACTTTTCGACTAATTTAATTTGCTCCTGACTAAAACCCGCTTCCTTCAGGTGTGCCAGAAACCATTTTTCTCGATAACGACCGTCTAAATCCCTAGCCTTTTTATAGGTATCCTGCGCTTTTTTACTATCACCTTGATCTAAATAAATCATTGCCAAAGCCACAAGAGGATGGGGATTATTTGGCTCTAATTTAACTGCTTTTTTAGCGTTAGTAATAGCTGAATCAAAATCTTTTAGGCGATGATAGGCGAGGGATAAATTATAGTAGGCGATTTCATTATCGGGTTTTAAACTAGCGGCTTTAGTATGAGTGACTACGGCTTTTTCAAGATGACCACCGACAAGATAAACAATACCCAAAGCATTATAAGCAGCCACATGATCGGGAGCAATTTTAATCGTTTCTTCGAGGGTTGTTTGTGCCGCTAAAGGTTGTTTAGCTAGGTGTTGTGTCCAGCCTAAAATTACTCTCCCGTCTAGATGATTGGGGTTTAACTGTACCGATTTTTTTAAAGCCTCAATACTTTTGATAAAATCTCCCTGTTGACGATACTGTAATCCCAATTGACGATAACGATTAGCAGCCTTAATGTCTGATGGGGGAATAATCGGACTGGGAGAAGGAGAAATGATTATCTTAGCCGTCGGTTCTTTTTTAGGGGGAGAGGGAGGACTACAGCCCCAAAAAACCGGGGAACTAAACATGATCAAGATAGTCAGTATTCGATAACTATTCATGGGACAATTAATACCAGTCCAATTGTTAAGGGTGTCATCAAATTATGAATTATTCCCCCGAATCCGTGCAACGGCTGCTCGATTCCAATGATTATGGCGATCGCTTATCGGGAGTTAATCAACTGCGTTATTTAGCCCCAGAAATCGCATTCGAGATGTTACAGCCTTTAATTAACGATAGTAACGCTAGGGTGCGTTATTCGGCGGTAAGTCAGCTAGATATCCTCGGTCGTCAGAATCTCGATCTGGCCTTAACTATTCTACGCGATCGCTTGTTAAATGATCCCGAAGCAGACGTGAAAGCGGCTGCGGCCGATGCGATCGGGGGGTTAAAATTAACGGCAGCCTACGATGATCTGGTGGCCGTCTATGAACAATCCAGCGAGTGGTTAATTCAATTTAGCATTGTGGCCGCTTTGGGCGAATTGGGGGAACCCCGGGGCTTTGAACTGCTCGAAATCGCCCTAAACTCCGATAATGAACTGGTAAAAACGGCCGCCGTTAGCGCTTTTGGGGAACTAGGCGATCCTCGCGCCGTCTCTTTACTCGTTCCCTTGGCTAATGATGATGACTGGCAACTGCGCTATCGTCTTGCTCAAGCTTTAGGCCGCTTAGGGGGGGAAGATGCGATCGCTGTTTTGACCCAGTTAACCAGCGATAAAAGCGCCCAAGTTGCCCAAGAGGCCCGCAATAATCTCGTTCAAGGGTGATGCAGAATAGTTGATTTTTGTCAATACCATTTACAATAAATTTTAATTAAGAATCGTTAACAAAGGTAAAGCGATGGAACAATTTACCCGTTTAATCTTGCTCGTCAGTCTCCTTGCGGGGGGCTGTTTCTCTGCCTCAATTGCGATCGCTGATAGTCCAGCCGGGGCAATCGTGAGCAAGGATTCACAGGTTAACGAACTACTGCGTCAAGCGCGGCAATTGGTCAAAAATGGCAATTATGGGGAAGCTATAGTCGTTTACGAGCAGGCCGCCGCCCTTGATAGCAATAATGCCAAAATTTTCTCCGGGATCGGCTTTTTACAAACGCGGCAAGGGGATTATAACGCCGCCGCCCAAGCATACCAAAAAGCTTTAAGCCTCGATCCGAGCAATCCCGACTTTTTCCATGCTCTCGGTTATAGTTTGGCTAATATCGGCGATTATGACAATGCAGCCACCGCTTACTACTACGCTATCCAAATAGAACCGAAAAACGTCCAACACTACCTCGGTTTAGGGGTGGTGTTATTGCGACAAAAAAACTATGCAAAAGCGGGCGAAGTTTACCAATGGGTTTTAGCTCTCGACCCCAATAATCAGCAAGCCCACGAAATCATGGGTAAAGCTTTGATAGAACAGAATAAAAGCAGCGAAGCCTTCGATTTTCTCCAAAAATCCCTGCAAAGATTCCCTAACAATAGTGAATTAAGATTGCAGCTGGCCAGCCTTTTGCTCAAACAGGGCGATTTAAATGGTGGAACCCAAATTTTAAAAGAAATAGAACGACAAAATGCAGGAAATTTTTTAATTCAGCTAAAAATAGGGATTTTACTCGAAAAACAAGAGCGTTTTGACGAGGCTCTCCCCTTTTATCGTCGGGCTGTTTTCCTAGAACCCCAATCGTTGGAAGCACAAGCGGGAATCGGTCGCATCCATCTGGCCAGAAAAGATTATCTTGCAGCAATTATCGCCTATCAAGATTTGGCCGAAATCGCCCCCAATAACGCTGATGTCTATCTTAATCTCGGTCGGTCCTACGCGGGCCGGGGACGAAAAAGAGAGGCGGAGGAAGCTTTTAAGCAAGCGCGAGCGGTTTATGTGCTGAAAAATAATCAATCTGGCCTGGAGGAAGTGGATGCCCTGCTGAAGAAATTGCTTGAATAAAACCAGATCAGTTATCAGTTATCAGTTACCAGTTATCAGATTTGAGTTTTCAGTTCACTGATGACTGTTTAGCGATTTAAGGAGTGATTTAGACAGTCAATAGTTTATTCCCAATCGATCGGCAGCCATTGATGATCTAAAACCTGTTCGAGATTAAAAATTATCTGACTGGGTAAACCGCCGGGGGATAAACCCATTTTTTTCCGGACGGCCTCTAAAGCTGTATGGTAGGATGGCTCAAAAATCTCCCGAAGATAGGGCTTTAAACTAGGGCTATCCTCCAGTAAATCTTGAATTTCTGCCCGAAAATTATTGATTTCTCCATTCCAATGATTACCATTCCGGTCTCTTTCCGATTGCCAGTAAGTTAATTTGAGTAAATGTTCTAGGAGACGAGTTAAAAGACTTTTGAGCGCGTGTCTTTCACTTCTCCCCATCGATTCAATCTCCTCAATTAAATTGTCTAAATCCACCTCGGCAAACTGGCCTTTTTTTAATTGTTCTGCCGTGGTTTTTAGCCAGAGATAAAAATCTTCTTCGTATAGTGTTGGGGTCGCTGTTTCTGTTGATCTAGTCATGACGGAACTGCCACAGGTGAAAACTAATCGGGATTCTATATTAATTAAACCCAAAAAAAAGAGAGCTTGAACTCTCCTTCTTGGTTATTTGCTAATCTTACTAACTAGCGACAATATATTCCTTGACGTTGGCCCGGCGACGGCGCAAATGAGCTAGGGCCTGGTGTTCTAATTGTCGCACCCGTTCCCGACTGATGTTCATTCTCTGACCGATTTTGGCTAGGGATAACTCCTTGCCATCGGTTAAACCGAAACGGAGAGTAATCACTTCCCGTTGTTGGGGGGTTAATTCGGCCAGGAGATTGGCTAAGTCTTGCCGTAATAACTCTTGGGTGATGAAGGTATCGGGAGAAACTCCGCTATCTTCCAATAATTCCGACAATTCCGTATCTTGGTTATCGCCGACGCGCACATCAAGGGAGATAGGTTGACGAGCCATACTGAGATATTCGCGGATTTGAGCGGGTTCTAGCTCTAATTCCAGGGCAATCTCGGCAGGGGTGGCACTTCTTCCCAGTTTTTGGGCGAGTTCGCGCTGGGTTCTTTTGATTTTATTCAGTTTTTCGGTGATATGGATGGGTAAACGAATGGTGCGGGCCTGTTGAGCGATCGCACGGGTAATCGCTTGTCGAATCCACCAGTAAGCATAGGTAGAAAATTTATAACCTTTGGTGGGATCAAATTTCTCTACACCTCTTTCTAATCCCAGACTACCCTCTTGAATTAGATCGAGGAATTCCATGTTCCGCTTTTGATATTTCTTTGCGATCGCAACTACCAAGCGGAGGTTAGCTTCAATCATTTTCCGTTTAGCTCGATCGCCAGTTTTCAAGGCGCGATCCAGTTCATTTTCGCTTAAATTCACCGAATCCGCCCACTCCAAGCGCTGTGGTTCCCGTCCTAATTGTTTCGATAGTGCTTCTTTTGCTTCTAACAGGCTCATCATCCGTTGGACTTGTTTGCCGTAAATAATTTCTTGTTCGTGAGTTAGGAGGGGAACCCGCCCAATTTCGTGCAGATAGGTACGCACCATATCGGCATTGAGGGTGGGCTGTGGTTGAGTTTGGTTGGTTTTTGCTGTGGGCATTGGTTTGGTGGTGACTCCTTGACACAGAAAAAGTCTGTTACTATTCCGACTCGCGGGTGAGTCTGGCTTATCTGAAGTCGGTATGAGTTCGATTCGGAATTCCTTTGATTGTATCCTGTGCTTTTAGACGCAGACAATCCCCTAAAGGTTCAAAGCTAATTCATTCTTTGGTATGATGTTAGGTTTATCCTTTTTCCCCCAACATTTAGAACAAAAGTATTACAGCCTAGAACTATCAACTACAATCGCTTGTTTTTGGGTCGCTTTTTCCCGAATCCTCGGCAGTGCCGCTGATACTGTTAGGTAAGATTACAAGACAAAAAGGTGATTTTCCCGATTAGTCATAAACAATTTGGCTGACTTCCGACCCTTTCGCCCTCAGCTTTGAGAGGAAGACTGACAGCCGAGAACCGACTTCTATATATATAATGACCGATCAACACCAGCAAAGTGAGATGTAATCATTGCGGATTTCCGAACTATTTTCTGTAGTATTTGTTACAAAATGCCAAATTAGCCGCGATTGAGAATCGGGAAAAATTGTTATAAAAATTAGGATTGCTAGGAGGGTAATAACTATCATAGAAACAGCAGGGCGGAGATCGGGATAAATTATCGTTTAAACCAAGCTCGATCGCAGTCTCCACAATGCCGTTCTGTGGAACTCCTGAACAATGAGGACTTACTATGACTAAAACCGTCGTTATCGATCCCGTCACCCGGATCGAAGGCCATGCCAAGATCTCGATTTTCCTTGACGATGGGGGGGAAGTGGATGACGTGCGTTTTCATGTGGTCGAGTATCGTGGTTTCGAGAAATTCTGCGAGGGACGGCCGATGTGGGAGATGGCGGGAATTACTGCCCGAATTTGCGGCATTTGCCCCGTTAGTCACCTACTTTGTGCCGCCAAAACCGGCGATAAAATTCTAGCGGTGCAAATCCCCCCTGCGGGGGAAAAACTGCGGCGCTTGATGAATTTGGGACAATTAACCCAATCCCATGCTTTAAGCTTTTTTCATCTTAGCAGTCCCGATTTTCTGCTTGGTTGGGAAAGTGATCCCGCTAAACGGAATGTTTTCGGTTTAATTGCCGCCGATCCCGACCTAGCGCGAGCAGGCATCCGTTTACGTCAATTTGGACAGAAAGTTATTGAACTTTTGGGAGCCAAAAAAATTCACCCCGCTTGGTCTGTACCGGGGGGTGTGCGTTCCCCTCTAAGCGAAGAAGGGCGACAATGGATTAAAGAACGACTGCCGGAGTCTAAGGCGACTCTTTACACGGCTTTAAACCTATTTAAAGGACTTCTGGACAATTTAACCACAGAAATCGCCGCTTTTGGTAATTTCCCTTCTCTATTTATGGGATTGGTTGGTAAACGGGACGAGTGGGAACACTACGGTGGTCATATTCGTTTTACCGATAGTCAAGGCAATATCGTAGCCGATAACCTGAGCGAAGACAATTATCGCGATTATATCGGCGAATCAGTGGAAAAATGGTCTTATTTGAAGTTTCCCTACTATAAACCCCTCGGTTATCCCAATGGTATCTATCGAGTTGGTCCCTTGGCCCGCTTAAATGTTTGTTCCCATTTTGGCACGGAGGGAGCGGATATCGAGTTACGCGAATATCGCCATCGGGTCGGTGGTGTAGCAACCTCTTCTTTTTATTATCATTATGCTCGTTTAGTCGAGATTTTGGCTTGTTTAGAACAGATTGAACGTTTAATCGATGATCCCGATATAGTTTCTCAACGCTGCCGGGCCGAAGCAGGAATTAATAATCTGCAAGGGGTGGGAGTTAGTGAAGCACCCAGGGGTACTTTATTCCATGATTATAAAGTGGATGAAAATGGTTTGATTGAAACGGTGAATTTAATTATTGCCACGGGTAATAATAATTTGGCCATGAATCAAACGGTGAAACAAATCGCCCAACATTATATCCATGGTGGTGAAATTCCCGAAGCGATGTTAAACAGGGTGGAAGCGGGTATTCGTTGCTATGATCCCTGTTTAAGTTGTTCCACTCACGCTATGGGACAAATGCCGCTACAGCTAGAGTTAGTTAATGCAGCTGGTGAGGTGATTAATACTCGACAAAGGGGTTAATTATCTAAGTTGTTAGGGTGTTGGGAAATAGGGCAAATTCCTCCTAACACCCGGGGCTATTTCATTTTAGATGATAAGATATTGGGGGAAAATAAAACGGTTCTTCGGTTTGTCTTATGCAACGTACAGGGTTATAAGGAATGAAACTATTATAGAGAAAAACATTTGGCGATTTTTGTCAATTGTTTTCAATCTAGAGCGAACTAAATCAATTAAATCTCTCGCCAGATAAGGATTTAGTGGATTTATGCCGCACTATCGAACCATACTAGGTAACGAAGAACCTTTTATTTATCTGAAAAAAAAATTTTTCTGTTTCTTTTTGGGGCGTTCAATGGGAGTTTCCGTTACATCCACTACCGTTACGACCGGTATCTCTGCTTGATTTAGTAGAGCTTTTTTTCCTTTTAAACGGAAGTTTCCCGATTGTGAAAGCATTTTTTCCGTCTTATTTACAGCCTATAGTTAATTCTGATATTTGACCGCTTGTACGAATGTGAAAATATGTTCTACATTCTCGCCAATATTCTAACGTTACTAAAACTTGTTCTTCTATAGATAGTTTAGGTTTCGGTCCGCTTTTAGATACTGAATTAGAGTCGGCTTCAACACTTTTTACTGATTCTACCATCCTACCATCTTTCTATAGGTTTGTTTATACACACCGAAACGGCGTTTGAACTGTTCATCTGATAAGTTTTGATAATCCATATTTTTGCTAATAAACATAGCAAAAGTATGGATGATTTCCTGACCTAAGATCACATTTTATTCTTTTTTCCACTTCCATCTAAAAATCGAGAAAAAAGAAAGATGTTCCATTATACCATAAAAAAATTATGCAAGAGGTCTAATTAAATTAAAAATGGATTTTATGTTCGATCCCCCCTTAGTTTCCCCTTGATAAGGGTAGGGCTGATTCATTCTCCCATCAGAATATCAAAAGTAAAAGCGATCACTATCAGGTAAAATGAGAAGTGACCGCCAACCTTTAAAATATATGTTGAGCTTAATAGAAAAACTGAAACAAGTCAAGGACTTTCGGAAAGATAAAGGAAAAAGACACCCTTTATGGATAGTATTAGTAGTAATAATACTGGGAACAATGCTAGGATACTCAGGTTATAGAGAGCTAGGAGAGTTTGCTAAAAATAATCGGCACAGGCTGAGTAAAGAATTTAACATAATTCCAGAAAGAGTCCCATCCTATTCAACAATTAGAAGGGTAATGATGGGAGTTGACTGGCAGAGTTTGTTAAAAATGTTGGCTCTTCGTTACTTGTTATGGTTCGATAGGGGGGCATAAATCAACAAAATCTTTATCTGGTAAGGGATTTAATTGATTAGTTCGCTTTAGATAAAAAACAATTGACAAAAATCGCCCAATGTCTTT
>NZ_JADEVX010000091.1:0-17235 GCF_015207925.1 Microcystis sp. LEGE 00066
TCTCTTCTTCCGTTACGTCATTTCTTCGGCTAACATTTAAAATATCTCCTTCTTTTAATTGTTCGAGTATATTCTCGGCTAGTCTTTTCGTATAGGTTCGTTTCTTGGCGACAAAATCTAACTCTTCGCTAAAGGGTTTTCGACAATTATCGCACTTAAATTGACGACGATTAACTTGTAGGTACACTGGTTGACCTGAGATTGGTAAATCTTTGACTAAATGTCGATGATTTTGGTGGAGTTTATCGCTCTCTAACCCACAACGAGGACAGATTGCTTTTTGATTTTTCGATTCGATTCGGCAAACTATACCGATATTTTCTAGGTGTCGATAGCCTTGAATACAGGTTCCTTGTAGGTTCAAAAATTTGTCAAGTATCATAAGTAAAATACTCTGGTTTTTGGCTATTATATCAAATCTTAACTCAATTGTCTATCTTTTGGCATTAACCTGTTTGTGCCTTAAGTCCTTTTCTGTATGGATTTCAGCTACTTTTGAGCTTAGGTACTCTCATTGAATTTTATTTTAAGTTAATTATTTGCATAACAATTCCCGAAGAGCCTGTTTTCTTCAACTTCCACCTCTTGGCGGATTGTGCTTTCGTACAGTTTCTCTGCACGTTGAGCAACTTCTTCACGGCTTAAAAGGATTGCTTGCATATACTAACTCCTGATTACGATTTGACTTCTGGAGACCTCTCTATAATATCTCATACTAAATCCGGGTAATAGATAATCAGTTTTCAATAACCGGATTTAGTATAAAGCTCTTCTGGGACTCTGGCAAAAGTCTTACAGTCTCTAAACTCTAGCTCTCTTATGGGGTAAACCTTCAAGCTATCGCTAACTAACAGAAACCCGAAATTTGAGTTTTTATTAGAAAAAAAGTTAGCGATCACTTGTCAACCAAGGGTTTCAGAATCTGGATTCGGTCAGGAATTTCCGAAAGTCCCAGAAGAGCGTTATAGCAGTTCTCACACCTGTGTGGCACAAGTTAACCTTTGCTAATTAAGCTTTCCAACATCGATAATGTACCTCTTGCGAACAGGAAACGCTATAAATTGCTGCGTTACGCTTTGGCTAACGCACCTACGATTTATGTTTCTGTTTGTGGCTAAATTGACAAAAGTTGCTCAAAATATAGCCTTAGCAAAATAAATCGGCCTATTCCTAGGTAAGCTGAGTTGAGGATAAGCCGAAACCCTAATTTTACCGCAGCTGGTTAGCTCTATTCTTCGTGGAAGTCATGACCAAATCTTCTTAGTCCTAACTAAAGTCAGCTAATGCGACTAACCCCCAATTTCAAAATCAAATTCAGGTTCGGGAGGAGATTCAATTTCTAAATCTTTAGCGTCCGGCAGGGGAGCATCATTGACAATAGAATCTTGTTCAGCCTCAACCTCACTCGGCGAATCACTTTCTGGTTGACAAGAGGAAATACTAATATAGTAATTGTTCTGGTCGCCTTCAATAATATCACCTTCTTGAGCGATATTATCAGCTTCAATCTTGATGTCATCGATATTAATATTATCTCCATCTTTGGTAACATTATCGGCATCAATGTTAACAATATCACCCTCATCAGTGATATTATCAGCTTCCATCTGATTAATATCGCCTTTGGCAGCATAATTATCAGGACTGTCTTGAGCCTTATCAACGACAAAATCTTCGACTAGATCGAAACCTAAACCGAAACCGAATTTATTTTTGTTTGACATAGTTGATACTCTCCTAGAGAATTAATGAAATCAAGAAATGATTAAAGGGGTCTGTATTTGTCCAAGCCAAGTGCATAATCCACTAAGTTTTTATCTTGATGAGTTGCATCAGGAGCCAGAGCCTTTTTTAGCAAAGTTTTAATGTTTGCCAATAATTCATCTTCAAAATCAATCCAAAAAAGTCTCCGATTTTCATCAATAAAAGATGACTGAAGTAACCCTGTAAAACGTCCTGATAACTGCATTGAACGAGAGGTAATACCGGGGTTATCTTGTCCTAAAACTAGGTCGTAATTTTCTCGCCGTTCGGGTTGTGGAAAGATGTTTCCTTGACGATCTTGATAATTTCGGACAACCATAGGAGAAGGGGGGATATGGGGAAGACGATCTCGCATAAGTTCGGTTAGGGTTGGAATCCCCGGTGAAAGACTTAGCAAGGTCTGGTAAACGTGCTTGTTTTGCTCCCATCTTTTGTTATCTTTAGGAATAGTGGGAGCAACTTCTACTAAACCAATACCATATTCGCGTAAATAGTCACCTGAGTCACCAATTTTACCAACAGGAAGGCGGTGAGTTTCATCAAGAATAACTAGAGTTTTAAGACGATCCTTGCCATTTTTTGTTTTGGGATTTGACCCTAATTCTAACACATAATTGAGAAAATTGTCAAGGAAAATAGGCCCAATGATTTTAGAAGAAGATTGGGATAGAGGTTGGCTTAAAATGACCAATGTTTTGTGATAAAGAATATCATCAAAGCTGAGTTTTTTGAGGTTAGGATGAGGTTCTGTATAGGTAAGTAAGTCTTCTTGATCTAACAGATCCTGAAAAATTTTAACCCCTCGCCGAGTCATGACTAATTCTTTATGATCCATGTAGAAAAAATTAGCAAGGCGCAGTTGTTGTTCTATTTTTTCTAGGAGGTTAGTTTTCTCCTGTAATTCCTCCTTTTTTTCGGGGGTTAGGTTTTGACTATTAAGATCAAGATTGATTTTATTTTTACCATTTTTTAAGGCCTCTTCAACTTGTTTAGGCATAGATAATAAATTGACTAAACTTCTGAGAGTGAGAGCGTCAGGAGGATAAAAGTTTTGCAATAAAACTAACAAATATTCAGCAATCGCAGCAGCATTATAAATAACTGCCAGTAAGTCACCGCTCATGCCCTCATACTGTGAGATGATCACTTGACATAGCATTTCAAAAAATTCTCGTCTCTCTGAAGAATTTAAGAGGTTTTCAAGAGGATTAAAATAGTATTCGCCACGAGGCCAACGACAAACGGAAATCTTAGGATCTTTTTCTTGAAGGTAAGCCGCTAAATCAGTAAAAGCAGCCCCTTCTTTTGTTCCTCTAACTCCTCCTTTGGCTTCTGAGATAATTACCGTTCCATACCATCTTAATGCGCCTGAAATTAGCCTAAATAAAACGGTTGTTTTACCCGAACCAATTGCCCCCCCTATAAACAAATGGCTATCAAACAGTGCAGTAGGAAGCCAGAAGGGAGTTCTTTCTTTACTATTAGGATAAGCGGCAGCTTGTCCTAGATAAATTTTATTTTCACTGGCTTTAATCGGGAAATCATCGGGGTTAGCGAGTACAGATTGAAGGTCAACAGAGATTTTTTTAGGTTTGCCTTGCTTATGGTTTTTATGAGTAGAAGGTGGGGGTGAGTTGGGATTAGGAAAAGGATAAGACATATTGGGTTTCTCCAGAAATTCACAATTTTTTTGAGTTATCCCCTCTTATTGAAAGAAGGGATATTTATTTAGCTTAACTAAATCTTAGGTAAGGGAAATTCATCTTCCCCATCTTCATAATCTGGGTTGCTGAGAGCTTGGTTGAACCAATCAACATCATCATCTAATGAGTTAAAGTCAAGAGATTTATTCAGCAAATAATCATCAGGTGAATCAATGTGACCAGTTATCTGATCTAATTTTAGTTCTAATTGTTGAATTTCTCGGCGAATTTCCTCCCGTTTTTGTGGCTCTGGTTCCATTCTTAGATGATTATATTGATCGTCAATGCGTTTTATCAGAGCATCCACCTTTTTCTTTTTAATCTCATCAGTGTCTAGAGGTCTGATGTCATTATCTACGACTGTTACAACAGTCTTTGACCACCAACGAAATAGAAACCCTTGAAGAACAACTATAAAAATCAGAACTACTCTGTGAGAATCTAGCTGGTTTTGTAGAAAAGTCACAAAAATTCTCCAACCTAATTGATAATTAGAAGGGTTGTCGTTTTTAGACAATTCCAAAAGATCTCGTAATAAGACACAGAAATCTAGAACAACTGGTGCAAAAAACCACCAAAATGACACACATAAAATGGTGTAGAGAATCACATATAACCAATTGATTTTGAACGCATCTCGATAATGGTGCATCCTTGGGTTATTCTTGAAAGTTAGCCAAACTTGCGCGACAGCAACAGTATAGACAAATCCTATTAATATCGGCCAAAATCTTGCGTGAAATTTGCCTATTTCGTAGATAAAATTGTTGTTGACATAATCAACAATATGTAGCAGGTGTTTCAAAATACGTTTTTGGCTGTTAATGGAGCTTTGCGGAAACAAGCTAGACATGATTGATTTTACCTCAACTATGGGTGAAAACTAAAATTAAAGCTTTATGGTTGCTAATAGACACGGGTTAAGGGGAGGGGAGTGGTTTTTGATTAACATATAGAAAACTATCGTAAAGAACATTGGCACTATTTCTTGGGAATATCTACGGGAGAAGAACGTCTGATACCCATGGAAAATCTTTGATTTTGGCTCTCCAAGATTTCATGAATGACACCTTCCCAGCGAATCGCCTTAATCTTTAATTCAATCAAATGCTTTCTCGTTGACTGTCTGATGTTAGGATCACGGGGTTCTAACATAAACTCATAGTAGCTCTGAATTACTGAGTCGTTGAACGACTGCATCTCTAGTATTGTCTTCCTTTTTTTGCCAGCAAAATCAATGGTTTTAACCAGACGATTCGTTGCAGTTAGCAAAGCAATTAGCAAATTTTTTTTACGGGACTTTCCTTGTTGTTGATTTAATTGATCATAAACATCTTCTAACTGCCTCTCTATGTGGGCGATTCCTTTTGTTATTTGGCGAAAAGCAATCTCAACTTCTTCTAGATTACTAGGGTTTTTCCTCATTAAATCAACTAAGCGATCTACTCCTTCGCAAATGTCCTCCCTGGCTTTAGTTAAGCTTAATATCCGAAAGGTTATGTTATTCTCACCCTGCATAAACTGAACAAAGGGAGGGTAGGTAAATTTGCCAGTTTCAGCAATTTTTTGTTGAAAAAGCTGTAACAATACAAGGGGATCAACTTTTGCCTCTTTGTCCCTCTCTTGATCTGACAAAACAGTAGTGCTTGGTGGTTTTTTCAGAGAGACATTTGTTGTGAAACCGGGATAAAGAGACTTCCCTGTTTCTTTAACATACTGGTGGTAAAGATAAAGAAGCTTTTCGTCTTCGTTTAAATGTTCCGCTACCAGTTGTTTTTTTTCAGGTGTAAGGGGTGATTGAAGTAAAAACTTCAAGGGATTAACATACATTTTTTTATCTCCTGTGGTACGGTCAATTTCTAAACCACAATGTAGGGTCAATTCATGAATTGACCCTACATTCTGTTAAGGGTTGTCATCATCAATAGCAGGAGGCTCTTGATTGTTCAATCCTTCCGCCACAGCATGAATTAACTCGACAAAACCCTGTTTAGCAGTTGGATCGAAGGTTAAAGCGATGCTGGGCTTATTGCGATGCCAAAGCGTCATCAGAATCGATGCACTAGAGAAAATAACGCTAAGGCTTGCAAACACAAGGGGGAATCCAAGCTTATCCCACTCTCTAGTGCGAAATTTACTACGAAAATTCCGCATAGAGGTACTCACAGCTTCTTGTCCGGCAGCAATTCGACCGTTTTCGGTAAAATGCTGACTATAGAGGCCCCTTTTTTCCTTTTTAAGATATTCGAGACTACCACCCGACTGCTCAACAGTGGATTGCACCATATGTAGTTCCTTTTGACCTTGCTCTCGCAGTTTTTTTCCCTCATCTTCTAACCGTTTAGGCTTGCGACAATAGGGTAGATCTGCTGGGCGTATCTTATCAAAGTAGCTTGACGGTACTCCATGAGGTCCATGTAGTTGTTCGTGGAGACTGGATGTTTTAGGATCATAAAGTTTGTCGGATTTGCCCCGTTCTGCTTGATATTCAGCCGTTTTTGTGTCGCAAATCTTGTGAGCGTCTTTCGCCTGCTCTAATACTCGTTCTCCTTCAGCTATGTTTCGGCGAGGAGTGGCATAGAGATGTTCTTCTACTACTTTGTCGGCGTAGATTTTAGATAATTGAGCGGAGTTAGTCAGGATTTCCGAGCCAACACCCGAAATCAGCGTTAAAACGACTTGTAAGCTGATATTACCGGCCAAAGCTGCATTAGCCCACTTGCGACTGGCAGGATTAGCATTGGAGGCTGCTGTCGAGGTATAGTTCCCTGCTGACTGAGACAGGAAGAAGACAATTCCAGCACTCATCACCCCTGAAACTCCCGCACCGACACCAGCATAAGCTATAGGAACAACACCGACTGTATTCCACATATTAGAGATTGTTTGTATTCCAGCAGTTAGTTTTGACTCCTTTTCGATCGCATCTGTCACCATAACGTCACCGTGGAGGTCCCGGGGATTGACGCGGACCAACTCAGAATTGAGAACTTTTTGCCAGAAACCGATTGTTTCAGGTGATAGATTGCCGTTTTTTGCCTTCTCTACCAAGTCTGGATGATTCTGTTTAATCTCGTCGATGAGTTTGTGGGGATTAGAGCGATGGTCTTCTAGAAAGTCATCCCAACTCTTATAGGGAAAAGGAGGAGGAATTTTATTGTTGCTATCGTCTTCAGGAAACGCAAAAGTTGTTTTTGTCATCATGCCCCCAGTTGAGCTAAAATGGTTAAGCAACCCCCTTAATAAGGGGGTTTTAGTTATCGTTATTTGCCGTGCTGAGAATTTCTTATCACGCCTTGATTCCAGCCACATAGACAAGATTCCATGCTTTGAATGAGTTCTGTCTCACAACATGGACAGCAATTATTGGTATCCGCTAAGATACTTTCAGCTACCCGATTTCTGAGTTCAGTAACTCTGTATTCAATGGTTGCTAATTTAGTCGGAATCGCTGATAAAATCGAGAGGTTTGAGTCCAGTAAAGGAGCAACTTTTTTATCCAGTTCAGCCAAAGACTTTTCTAACTGTTGGATTAAAGGTGCAATTTGAGACTGTTTTTCGGTTCGATTCCCCTTTTGATTCCTGTTGTATTGCTCCACCTTTTCCTGAACATATTTAGCCGTGATTTTTCCTAGTGGTGCAGATTGAATAATGTCCAGCCATATTTCGATTTGCTCTTCTTCTGATTTAATTGAAAGCAAGGGTCTGATTTGACTTTCATTGGATGGCAATTCAGAACAATTGTTCCGACGAAGGTTATCAATAAAAACACTAGCTCTGATAAAATTGTCTGCCTTTCTTCTGGACATATCCCATCTTTCACGGCAATAGCTGTCAAAATCAGGATAATTTTGTTGATGTTGATATAGTCTGGCATCTCTGATACTTTTGAGGGCGGTTCCAACGACATAAAACGCCTTCTGTCCGCGGTCGATTATCCTCTCGAGATCTTCCAGACTGGGAGTTTCAGGCACCACAAATTGTTCCTGCCTCGATAAGGAGGCGGTTTGAAGAATCATAAGCTTTTCCTTGATAAGAACAAATGTACTACAAAAACGACGAGGTAGCAAAAGCAACCTGGTGACTTTATCATAGCAGCCTGGTTTTTTTGTGTCAAACATAATGACACTATTTTTTGAAAATATATATTGATTAACCCATAAATTAAGCTTTGAGCATTAAAATTTAGTTCATATATACTGTTATTTGAGTTCAAAATCAGTACATATAAACTGTTTATAAAAAATACAGAGTATATGTACTAAGAAATTGAGCAGGACATAATGTTCTAGAATGGAAAAGCACCCTGCTCTCCTAGAACGGGAAAGGGGAGGTGAGGGCTAGAAATATAGAACAATAGTATTACCCAAGCAACAACGCAGTTAGATATGACTAAAAAATCACTAAGAAAACTTATTGAGTTCCTTAATAAAGAGTGCCTAGTTACCCAAGGAGAGCTTGCAGAAGGCTTAGGCATCAGTCGTGCAGTCGTAAGTAAATACTTTAGTGATAAAGAAAACTATGTTTTACCAATTGTGCGTGAAAACATAATTAGCCTTTTTAATTACATTAAAAAGAATGAGGATAACCCGCCGACGGCTAAAGGTATTACCGATGCAAAGTTATCGGTAGAAGAAAAAGAGAAAAAAATTAAAGCTGCTATGGACTTCCGGGAACAGATAGCTTCAGTCGATGAATTTTTAGAAATGGCGGGGTATCTCCCCGAACATAACAAAAATATACAAGTATCTACCAACATCTTTCAAATGGTTTTAGAAATAGCGACAGAGTTGGAACTTTTGAGTGTAGAAAATGCACAAAACTTAAGTTTTGATTTTAAGTCTCTGCTTCATACTAAATCCAAAACAAGCAGCCAAACAGATGAGGATGACAGAGAAGATTATTTAGATGAGGATGACAGAAAAGATTATTTAGATAAACGTATAGGTAAGATCGTCACAGATAACAGAATTCCATTGACATTGATAGAAAAATTATCCATTAAGCAAAAGTTAGAAAAAGTCAAAAAAAAGTTAGAGCAAAGAAATAAAAAAACGTTTACAAAACAAGAAGCTCTTGCTCTGTTTATTAGCATAGCAATAAAAGAGAAACTGTTGAGAGATTTAGAAGATATAAGCATTCGCTTAGAAAAAGTAGAATATCAAACCTTATCTTTTTCGATTAACTCTGGAGATGAATTTAAGGATTTACATCAAATAATATGGGGCAAAATCGCCCGTGAAGAAGAACGGAAATTAGTGAGCGATCCGTATCCGGAAGAAAATAAAATGTTAGAAGGTGATACTTTTCATGAATCTGAACCTGTATTATTAGCTAAACTAACTTGTATTTTTAGATATAAAAATCAAGCCGAAAAACTAACTTTTACTTATATGTCAAATAATACCTTTTTAGAAAATGGTGTTGCAGCTATTGGACTCAATTTAGGCTTCAGTCCAGAGTTAGGAGACATCAATTTCTTATCAACAAAAGTTATATCAACTGACAAAAATGGGTTAGTTGAAACAACAGTTCTTCTTAAAGAAAAAGTGGACGAAAATGATAATAAATATCAATATTATCAAGCGACTTGGGTAGATATTGATACCTTTAAAGCCACACTACAGGCTATTTTATCCGCCTCTATCCATTGGCTATCCTATCATGCTAGAGATAATAATAATGGATTATTACAATTAGGAAATTATCAATCACTTTGTGTAGAATTAACAAAGATTAGACATAGGGCGTTTAATGCTAGACGTACTTTAAATGATTTTCAATTTTTGGATGACGAATGTGGTGATTCAAATATTACTGGAATTGTTGATGATGCTATCAATCAATTAAAAAAATTAGAAAAAGAAGACTATTTAGGAGTAGGAAAAATTACCGAAGCTTACCGAATTAACTTTTATTTATGTTACCTTGAAGCCCAAATCATTCGTTTAAGAAGATTTAACACACAGGGAAATATTCAGCAAGTAACAGAAATTTTAAATAACATTAAAGACACCCAAGATCAATACTTTAATTCAGAGGAAATGATAAAAAACAATTTTGCAAACCTCATGAAGTTAAGAGATGTTGAAGACTATCTGTATAAATTTTCAATAGGTCACGAAGACGTATTCAACTTAAACAACTTGGAAGAAGTATTGAATGATCTAAACAATTCGGGTAAAGAAAATGACGCTGATAAAGATGCTGGACTAGATGTTTACACTTCACTATCAGAAGTTTATGGCAATGTTGCAAGATTCCAATTTTATCTTTCTGATGATAAAGACACCTTAATTAACGCAAGAGAAAATTTTCTCAAAGCTGCTTATCATGCTTCTCGTATGGGAGCAAAGCGAAGAACAGCAAAATGGATTACATTTGCGGGAAGAGTGAATGTAAGATTAGGTAATCAGAATAATGAGCTTATTCCGATAGAACAGTATCTTTATCTAAGTAAAGCTATTATCAGCAAAGGAGTTAGTGCGGAATATAAACCCATCTTCAGGGACGCTTTAGAGTCGGAAATAAATTTGCTTCGTGGAGAACTGCATTTCATGGGAAGAAAATATGAACAGGCCTTTTATTGTTTTTTATTAGCACTGAAAGGAAGTATTTTTCTAGGGTTCAATCGTCGAATTAGTGATAGTTTGTATAACCTTCATAGATGTTATAAAAAACTAGGCGGCACATCCATAAGATCCCTGCTTGAGAAACAAGAAAGTTGTTTCCAATTACATGAAGATAAACGGGAATTAAATCCCCAAAGCAATGCTGCCTCACAAGCAGCTATTGATTTAGTTAACAATTACTTGCAGAATGTTCAAAATTCCGAGTCCTTTCAAAATAATAATTCTAAGGACTACATTATTCCTACGGATAGCTTTTTAAACACGGCTAAAGGTATTTGGACTCAATGGTACAGAGCTATGACCGATAGCAGTGAAATAGATAGTCAACATCCAGTAGCAATTTTAATGGATCAAGGTAAATGGCTATCTATTCTTGAAGATTAAAAGTTAATAGCTAATATCTGAAATTCTTTTATCAAGTTAAGAGCTTCTGATTGATTTCTGCTGCTTTACTATCTTATCTCTCTTTTCCTTATCCCAAAAAAAAAAGATCAAACTGGTTAATCTTCTTCAGTCTTGGCATCGATGGCGAATTAGTTCCCTTTACTGAAAAATAAAAAAAGCTCCCTGGTTATCGCCGATGATACCAACGGGTAAATAATTTTTCTAACTCCACCCAAACGAATAATAAGGTACTAAATCCCAAACAGATTAATAATTCTTCTTTAGTTAAAAATTGAGTGCCGAAAAAATCCCGCAGAGCAGGAACATAGATTAACATCAGTTGAAAAATTGTCGTCAGGGTTACTGCTACCCAGAGATAGGGATTAGTCAAAGGATTCATTTCTATGGTAAGATGATCGCTCGATCGCACGGAAATGGCATGACCCATCTGAGCTAAACAGAGAGTAGTAAAAACCATAGTTTTCCATGAACCAGTATTACCAAAAAGCGGATCCAAGCGCACAGCGATCAACATTTGAGTGATATTAATAATCGAAAAAATAATCCCAATTCTCACAATATAACTGCCCAAACCGCGAGCAAAAATACTTTCTTGGGGACTAAAAGGAGGGCGACGCATAATATTAGGAGAAGCGGGTTCCACTGCCAAAGCTAAAGCAGGTAAACCATCAGTAACTAAATTCATCCAGAGAATTTGTAGGGGAGTTAGGGGAGTAACTAAACCCAAAAGAGGCGAAGCAGCGATAGTAATCACTTCCCCGATATTACTGCCGAGAATATATTTAATAAAACTGCGAATATTGTTATAAACCACTCGCCCTTCTTCCGTAGCGGCGACGATAGTGGCAAAATTATCATCGAGGAGAATCATATCACTAGCCTCTTTGGTGACATCGGTGCCGGCGATTCCCATGGCAATGCCGATATCTGCTTGTTTCAAGGCCGGAGCATCATTCACCCCATCTCCGGTCATAGCGACAAATTTACCCTTTTTTTGCAAGGCGCGGACAATAGTTAATTTATGTTCGGGGGAGACACGGGCATAGATGTTAGTTTTGTCAATGAGGGTTTCTAGCTGAATTGGTGATAATTTATCTAATTCTCGACCTGAGATGACTAAAGCTCCCGCTTGGGCAATACCAAGACTTTTAGCCACCGCTAGAGCAGTTAATTGATGATCGCCGGTGATCATAATCGGACGGATTCCCGCTTCTCGACACCTAGCGACGGCGATTTGTACCTCTGGTCGCGGTGCGTCGATCATACCGACCATTCCTAACCAAATTAGGGCATCTTCGCTGATTTCAGTTGATTCTGGCGGATAAATTAGTGTTTTATAGGCTAATCCTAAGACTCGTAAACCCCTGTTAGCCATAGCATTGTTAGCGACTAAGACTTGTTCTTTTTCCCTATCCCCAAAAGGAAGACTTTCTAATCCCGATTGATAGGAGAGACACTGTTCAAGGATTAATTCCGGGGAACCTTTGGTAAATAGTACCGGATTGACTCCTTGACAAATGACCGACATTCGCTTTCTTTGAGAAGAAAAGGGGATTTCAGCGATTCTAGGGAACTCTTGCTTGGTTAGGGATAAATTTAAGCCCGCTTTCGCCCCTAAAACTAATAAGGCTCCTTCTGTGGGGTCGCCTAAAATGCTATCGTGACCGTTATCGAGGTTTAAACTGGCATCGTTGCAGAGGACACTGGCAATTAAAAGATGATGTAATTCTAGATCGGTTTTGGGATCGATCGCCCGTTGCTCGGAGTCTAAAAATTGTCCTTTTGGGCTATATCCTTCCCCAGTAACTAAAAAACTGCGATTAACCGTCTCTATCTCCCGTACAATCATTTTATTTTCCGTTAGCGTCCCAGTTTTGTCGGAACAGATCACATTAACAGAACCAAGGGTTTCTACTGCTGGTAGTTTACGAATCAAGGCCTGACGTTTGACCATGCGTTGGGTCCCTAGGGCGAGAGTTAGGGTGATAACTGCGGGTAATCCTTCCGGAACGACGGCTACTGCCATACTAAGGGAAACTTCGACTAATTCCTGTAGGGCCGACCAACCGGCATTGATCAGGCCGATGGTAATAGTCAGGGCAACTAGAATGAGAGAACCAGCAACAAGGACATTGCCCAAGTGAGTCATTCTTTTTTGGAGAGGAGTGGGTTCATTGCCGACTGTTGCTAACATTTGAGCGATTTTGCCTAATTCCGTCGTCATTCCCGTATTGGTAACGATGACCTTAGCCCGGCCTTGCAGTACCTCTGTTCCAGTAAAGACGAAATTTAAGCGATCGCCGAGGGCAGTATCTCTGTCTAAGGGGTCAATGGAGGCGGATTTATTAACACTATTTGCCTCTCCTGTCAAGGCCGATTCGCGAATTTGCAGGTTAAAAGCTTCGATAATTTGGCCGTCGGCGCTGATTTGGGTTCCCGCTTCAATCAGCATGATGTCCCCGGGGACAAGATTAACCGCGTCTATTTCTCTGCGTTGACCCTCGCGGATAACATTAACTTGGGGAGAGGAGAGTTTTTTTAAAGCGGCCAGAGCTTTTTCGGCGCGACTTTCTTGCAGATAGCCGAGGATACCATTGAGGATGACAATTGTTAAGATAGCGATCGTATCTTTGAAGGGAACACCAATTTTAGCCAGATGACCGCGCTGCAATTCCAGTAAATCTAGTCCCCCGGAAATTATGGCCACGGCAATTAAGAGGAGGAGCATAATATTGGTAAACTGATCTAGGAGAATTTGCCAATTACTGCGCCCTGGACGTTCTTGTAGTTCATTTTTGCCATAATATTTAATTCTTTGGGCGATTTGCTCCCTATTGAGGCCATTAACAGCTGAACTACCGAGGATAGATAGGGTGGTTTCCACCGCATAGGTATGCCAAGGTTGTTGCAAGTTAAGTCTAGAATGGGCAGAATAGTCGGCATTAGCGGCCATGGCAAGTGAAGATAGTTGATCTAGATAGATCTTAGCCCTTTCTTTCCGCAGTCACAGAAAAAAACAAATGTTTAAACTAGCTCTTCCTGCTCATAGACAGTCTTAACGAGTAATGTAGATAAGTAGCTGGTTATAATTAAATTAAAAATGGATTTTAGGTTCGATCCCCCCTGCCCCCCTTGATAAGGGGGGTGCCGATAGGCGGGGGGATCTGATAATTTTTAACGCCTACCTACTTAAGTAGCTGGTTATAATTAAATTGAAGATAGATCCCCCCTTAATCCCCCCTTGATAAGGGGGGTGTCTGAAAGTTTTTAACATCTACCTACTTAGTCAACAGCTTAGTAGGGTAAAGTAAACCAAAATTGTGAACCTTTTTCATCATTATTCATAATGCCAATTTCACCCCCGTGAGCATGGATAATTTGACGACATAGATATAAACCTAGTCCTAAACTAATCTGATTATTATTATTGCCTCGTTGATAGCGATCAAATAATTGTTTTCTCTGGGTTTCGCTAATTCCCACCCCATTATCGGCAATAGTACACCAGAGATAATTGCCCTCTAGTCTGGCGGATAAAGTGATAATTATTCCTTGGGGATTGTGTTTAAGGGCATTGGCTAATAAATTCTCAAAAACTCGCCAGAGATGGTGAGCATCGGCATTCACTAAGGGTAAATCGGGAGAAAAATTATTAATTAAAGTTGCTTGATTTTCCTTTAATCTTAACTCCCATTCCTGACCGATCTGTTGACCTATTTCGTAGAGAGATAAAGGCTTTAGTGCTAGGGAAACTCCCCAAAGATCATTTTGTCGGGTTTCGACGAGAGAATCAATTAAAGTTAATTGTCGATCGCAACTGTCGGCCATCTGTTGTAAAATCTTCCGGGATACTTCTTTAGTTTCTCCCTGAGAATTTTTAATTAAATTATTTAAGATCATTGACATCCCGATCACGGGATTGCGGAGATCGTGAGAGACAGCATGAAGATAAATTTCTAAAGTTTCCTCAGTTTTTTGACGTTCTTTAATTTCGTTTTGGAGTTGTTTTTTTTGACGAGAAATAGTTAATTGATTTTCAATGCGGGCCATGACTTCTTCCCCTTGAAAAGGTTTAGAAATATAATCAACACCTCCCACTTGAAAAGCTTTGACTTTATCTAAGACATCATCAAGAGCGCTGATAAAAATCACGGGAATTTCTCTGGTTTTTTCATCAGCTTTTAACTGTTCACAAACTTGATACCCATTGAGATCGGGCATATTAATATCAAGGAGAATCAGATCGGGAATTAGCGATCGCACTGTATTCAGGGCCATCTGTCCATTAATCGCTTTGCGTACCTGATATCCCTTCTCGGTGAGCATAATCGACAATAGCCGCACATTATTGGGCAAATCATCGACAATTAAGACACTAGAGCGCGGTGTGGGTTGAGTCATGCCGGTTATTTTATAACTCAAACTATTTAGTAAAAGTGTATAAAAAAACAGACGCAACACCTGCATCTGTTACAAAATTAACTATATTTTGAGGACAAGAACATCTAAGGATTTTCACCACCCACAGCGATGCCACTACCATAAATCTGAGCATTTGTCAAGTTAATTCTCTCCATCGATGCACCCGTCACATCAGCATCATAGATCATGGCACTGGTGAAATTAACGCCATTGAGATTAGCTTGATTCAAACTGGCATTAGTCAGAAAAGCTGCGGTTAAATTTGCGCCTTCTAGGTTAGCATCGGTCAAATCTGCGCCCTCTAAGTTAGCTTCCTCTAAATTAGCTCCCTGTAAATTCGCTTTTCTCAAATCTGCACCGATTAGATGCGCCCCTCTTAAATCGGCACCCCGGAGATCACACCCCGGACATTCCCCCGTATTCAATAATTGTTGCACCTGTCGGGGATTTTCCGCACCGACGGGGTTAATCAGCAGTAAGGAAGCTAGGGAACCTAGGGCAATCATTAAAGTCCTTTTCATCGTTTTAGCCTCCTCTTTCGTTTTCTTCTCTACTTTTAGGATAGGAAAAAAGCTGCTAATCAACTTCCCCCGATCGGGCTAATTCTCCTGTTATCTCACTTTTACTTGCTTTTGCTAGTCGATCTCTCCTTTCATTACTGTTGCGATCGCTGCTCGGGCATTTTCCTTAAATTCCTTGACATCGACGCGACTTAATAACCAAACTGCCAGGATCATTCCCAATGCTTGCAGGAGGAAAACTAAGCTATAGGCTAAAACCGGACTAGAAAAGATAACTTTACCGATATTTAAAATCGTACCGCCTAAAACCGTGGCCAATCCTCGTGCGATCGCTTGTGATAATCCCCAAGCGCCGATAAAAGTTCCTGCGGTTTCGGCAGCGGTTAAATCTAACATTAAACTGGTAGCCCCAGCAGTAATCATTCCCGAAGCTAAACCGAAAAAGAGCAAGCTTGATTTTAATAAACTTTGACTAGCAGAAAAGCCAGCAAAAATCAAGAGAATAAAACAAATTGTTGCAAAAATACAGCCATATTTAGTGGTTTTTTGTTTACCGACGCGGGGAATGAGCATAAATCCCGTGGCAGCAATCCCAAAAAGGGTTCCGGTTCCCCAAAAAGCGTTTAATTGGGTGGTTTGGGCGATACACATCCCAAAAACCTCGCCCCCAAACGGTTCCATAATTGCATCCTGCATAAATAAACTCAAAGTCATCATCAGCAGGAAGGTGAAAAATAAACCGGTTTGCCGACTAGCGGTGAGAACCTGTAACGCATCCTTGAAGGTAATTTGATCCTCTCTTTGCACAAGAGTGGACCGACTACTAAAACGAGAATATTTTTTTTCTACGCCAAAAGTCGCTAAAATACAGAGAACGAAAACGATAGCGGGCATAATCGCGAACACGGGGTTAATATTCGCCTGTAGTTGCGGAATATTGGCTATAGGGGCTGATTGAGTCGGATCATAGGTCAAAATATTTGTACCGCAGATATTAGGAGTATCCAGCAGACGAGAACTAACGATCGCCCCGACGACGATTCCCACCATCAGCATTGACCAAACTATACCAACTAATTGCGATCGATTATCTTCATCGGACACATCCACCAAGAGGGCAGCAAAAGGGGTGGAACTGGCACTTAAAGCTAGTCCGTAGAGGGCGAAAATTAAGGCTAAGAGGGCAATCCAGGCGTAGGAAATGGTATTCCATCCCGAAGTTTGAATACTAAGTCCCAATTGCCAGACTACCTGCAAAGCAATAAAAGCTAAAGCGGTAAAAACTGCTGCTCCAATCCAGACATAACCGCTGCGATGATGACCGAAAATAGTTTTACCGTCGGATCTTTGCCCAAACCAGATGCGTGCTGGACTAACAAACTGGTGCATGGCGATCGCAGCTGCGGCGAGAAAGGGTAAAACTTTTAACTCATCGATCATAATCCGATTGAGAACCCCCAAAGTCAGCAGGGACATAATACCTAGTCCCATCTGAAAGAGTCCTAAGCGAAACATGGTAAAAAGTCCCAGTTTTGGCAGGGGTTTTGGGGATGAGTGAGTAGAATGGGGAATATCGCTAGTAGCCATGGTTAAATCAATACAGGAAAAAAGCCGGTATTTAAAAATTTAACGCAGGACGAGCAGACATCTTCTGGGGATTTAACCCACATTCCGCACCCTAAGCTGTCACAGAGAGAAATTACGGAGAGAAAAAATCAAAGTGAGCATAAAAATAAACATAAGGAGCGAAAAAAGGCATTTGAGAAACAGTAAAGCACCAAAAATGGC
>NZ_JADEVX010000316.1:0-2649 GCF_015207925.1 Microcystis sp. LEGE 00066
CCCTATCCCCAAACCCTATCCCCTTTTTACTTAACCAATGACTGCCCAACTTTTAACCGCTTTAGTGGTATTTGTCCTCGCTTCCTTTGTCGGTTTCGAGGTAATCAATAAAGTCCCTCCCACTCTCCATACACCCCTGATGTCGGGAGCGAATGCAATTTCAGGTATCGCCGTTGTCGGTGCGCTCCTCATCGCCGGAGGCACGGATTGGCACGAATTAACCGTAATTTTAGGGTTAATTGCCGTTATTTTGGCGATGGTTAACGTGGTCGGTGGTTTTGTCGTTACCGATCGAATGCTGCAAATGTTCAAGAAAAAAGAGGCTAAATCATGAATAATGCCCTGATCACAGGGATCGAGTTATCCTATCTACTCGCCGCCATTTTATTTATCATCGGTCTTAAACAATTATCTTCCCCCGCTACCGCCCGTCAAGGCAATTTTCTGGCTGCCATCGGGATGCTAATCGCCGTTATTGCCACCTTAATCAATCAAGAAATCCTCAGCTATGGTTTAATCGCCGTAGCGTTGGTGATTGGTTCAATTATCGGCTTAGTTTCGGCGCAAAAAGTCCCGATGACAGCTATGCCCCAAATGGTGGCGATTTTTAACGGTTTAGGCGGTGCTGCCAGCGCTTTAATTGCCATTGGCGAATACTGGCGTTTACTGCAAAGTGGTGAAAATATTGCCTTTGACTCGATACTGATCGCTATTTTGGGTATATTGATCGGTGGTGTCACTTTTACCGGTAGTGTCCTCGCTTTTGCCAAATTACAGGAATTAATCAGTGGCTCACCCGTAACTTTTCCTTTCCAGCAACCCTTTAACATTCTCTTGCTACTCACCTTTTTAGGGGGTAGTATCTATCTCTTTTTTGATCCCACCTCGATCGATGTTTTCCTGACCTTGGTGGGACTTTCCTTAATTTTCGGGGCTTTATTCGTGCTTCCCATCGGCGGCGGCGATATGCCCGTGGTTATCTCCCTCTTAAACTCTTTTTCGGGACTTGCCGCCAGCGTAGTCGGTTTTATCCTGATGAATAGTATGTTGATCATCGCCGGTGCTTTGGTGGGTGCGTCGGGGATTATCCTGACTCAGATCATGTGTAAAGCCATGAATCGATCGCTGGCTAGTGTACTATTTGGGGCATTTGGTACAGGTGCTAGTGCCGGAGGCGAAGCGAGCGCCACTTCTAGCCTCGATAAATCGGTTCATGCTATTGATTCAGAAGAAGGGGCTATGATGCTCGGTTATGCTCGTTCTGTGGTGATTGTACCAGGTTACGGCATGGCAGTGGCCCAAGCACAACACGCAGTGCGAGAATTGGCTGAACAGTTGGAAAAAAATGGCGTTGAGGTTAAATATGCTATTCACCCCGTGGCGGGAAGAATGCCAGGACACATGAATGTATTATTGGCCGAAGCTAATGTTCCCTATCCGCAACTCTACGATATGGATGATATTAATCCTGAGTTTGAGCGCGTCGATGTGGCGTTAATTATTGGGGCGAATGATGTGGTTAATCCCGCTGCCCGTCATGATAAAGCTAGTCCGATTTATGGAATGCCGATTCTGGACGTGGATAAGGCACAGCACACGATCGTGATTAAGCGCAGTATGCGATCGGGTTTTGCCGGGGTAGAAAATGAATTATTCTACAATCCTAAAACTTTTATGCTCTTTGGTAGCGCTCAAGATGTGGTAGCACAATTAGTATCACAAGTCAAGGATTTGTCATAATTCTTAACAAATAGGACGGGGTGAAAACCCCGTCTTTTTTTTATGTGATTTTTCAGAGTTTAAAGATAATCAAGAACTAATTCCCCTTTGTTCACTTTTTCGGTAATTAAAGTTCTGACTAACTCTAATTCTTGTAGGGTTACTTTGCCATCAGATCTCATAGCTAGGGCGATTCTGTCCCTTTCCCCTTGAGTGATCACGCCATCAACACTAGCCTGTTCGATAATAGCTCGCAACTTTTCTAGTTCCTGTTGTTCTTCTGTGGTTAATTCTGCTTGATTAGGACGAGATATTTCCATAAAAATTTCTCCTTGAGTGATCAACACAAACTTGGTAATTTTTTCTAAGTAGTGGAAACCATGGCAGTTATCCCCAGTCAGCATCAGGAATTAGGGACGATGCCTAATCAGTTTACAGTTCATATTTGCTCGGAAACCCTCTCAACAAATACGTTTGTATTAAGAAGCATTAATAAAGCTGAGAGCCTTGACTATTGCCTCTGGGTTATTCCCTTGCCTCACGGTTAACTTTAATTTTGTTCGACCACTTAGAGTTGGCGAATACATTATAGCATTTATCTTAATGGTGAGAGAAACGCTGTAGTATAACTTTGTGTCTTTGTGCTTGACGAAAAAAGTTATCTTGTCCGCTCCAGAAACTAGGTTAATTTAATCTAATTTTACCCATAAGGCTCGCAATTTTGCCTCTAGCATTTGCCCTCTTTGTTCAGCAGTTTCTGCCCGTTTTTGTACTTGCTTGAGTTTCTTTCCTAACTCTACAAAATTGACGCTCCCCGCTCTAAAGAGACGGGGATTCTTCGTTCATTGAGTCTCCGTTAGCAAGCAGGATTTCTCCAACCAACCAAGAGGGAATCTCTCCCGAAGCGTTTAAAGTTTGCGTGCGCCCCAC
>NZ_JADEVX010000092.1:0-17215 GCF_015207925.1 Microcystis sp. LEGE 00066
AACCTGTAGGTACACTGGTTGACCTGAGATTGGTAAATCTTTGACTAAATGTCGATGATTTTGGTGGAGTTTATCGCTCTCTAACCCACAACGAGGACAGATTGCTTTTTGATTTTTCGATTCGATTTGGCAAACTATACCGATATTTTCTAGGTGTAGATAGCCTTGAATAGACGTTCCTTTTAGGTTCAAAAATTTGTCAAGTATCATAAGTAAAATACTCTGGTTTTTGGCTATTATATCAAATCTTAACTCGATTGTCTATCTTTTGATATTAACTTGTTTGTGCCGTAAGTGTCTCCCTGTATAGATTTCAGCTACTTTTAGGCGTAGGTACTCTCATCGAATTTTATTTTAAGTTAATTATTTGCATAACAATTCCCGAAGAGCCAAAATTAGCCCAACTTTCCATAGATCATATAATCCCCTTAGCTTTAGGTGGCAGTAACGACATTAGTAACCTGCAAACCCTTTGTTTATCCTGTAATCGCCGCAAAAAAGACCATTTAGACCCTCGTTTTCGGCGTTATTTTCAATAATATCCAATGGCTGCCGACCGTTCCCTCGATCGCCACTTGTGGAAATACCGCCGGGATGAGTTAGAATCGGAAAGAAGAATTTTTGAGTAACCATGATCAAATTACGTCTAAAACGCTTTGGTAAAAAACGCGAAGCCAGTTATCGTATCGTTGCGGCCGTTAGCACCAGTCGTCGCGATGGTCGTCCCCTAGAGGAATTAGGATTTTACAATCCCCGCACCGATGAAGTGCGTCTCGATGAAGAAGGAATCATCCGACGCTTACAACAAGGAGCGCAACCGACGGACACCGTGCGCAGCATTCTCACCAAACAGAAAATTTTCGAGAAAATCAATGCCTAGTACCCCCAATTATCTCGAACTGGTGAAATTTATGATCGAGCCGTTTTTGGAAGATCCGGCCAGTCTGAGATTGGATATCGAGCGCTGTAAGGAAAATGAACGTCTTTGGGTGCGTGTAGCCTTCGATGATGCCGATAAAGGCAAAGTTTACGGACGGGGAGGACGCAATTTACAGGCGATTAGAACTACCCTAGAGATGGCGGCCGCAAATGCGGGTCGCTCTCTTTATCTAGAAGTCTATGCGGCCGAAAATGAAGGCGAACAGCGCCGAACCCGTCGTTCTAATGGTAACTTTGAAGGTACGGAAAGAAGGCCGAGCAATCGCCGACCACCTGCACCCCGGCAGCTCAACAACTAACGAGCGATTTTAGGAAAACAGGGAAGGGGTTTCATCCTCGACCCTCTCCAGTTGCTCTAGTTGCTGCCAAACTTTGGCGAGTAAAGTGGTTAATCCGGCTCCTGTTACGGCGGAAATAGTCAAAATCTCGGCATTGGTTATTTTAGCAAACTGCTTTTGATAGTTATCTATCGTTTCCTCGTCCACAGCATCAATTTTGTTGAAAACCAGTATTTGCGATCGCTTTTCTAATTCCCGACCATAGGCGGCTAATTCTCCTTGGATAATTTGATAATCGGCGATCGGGTCTTCTGCTGTCAAGGAGACAAGATGAATTAACAGGCGTGTGCGTTCGATATGGCGTAAAAATTCGTGTCCTAAGCCGATTCCTAGGTGCGCTCCCTCGATTAATCCAGGAATATCGGCGAATACCGTCCCATCTCCCGTGGGTTTGCGTACCACTCCCAAGTTAGGAATGAGAGTCGTAAAGGGATAATCGGCGATTTTGGGACGAGCAGAGGAAACGGCCGAGATTAGGGTGGATTTTCCCGCATTGGGCAGCCCGATAATGCCCACTTCCGCTAATAACTTCAATTCTAGGCGTAAATGGCGTTTTTCTCCGTCTAAACCGGGTAAGGCGTATTCGGGTGCGCGATTATTATTGCTTAAAAAGTGGCGGTTGCCTAATCCCCCTTTTCCCCCGGCGGCCACGATTAAAGTCTGTTCGGGAGTGACCAAATCGCCGATAATTTCCTCGCTATCGAGATCGTAAACCACTGTACCACAGGGAACTTTAATAATGCGATCGCTACCGTTGGCCCCGGTGCAGTTGTTCGGGCCGCCCCGTTTGCCGTCATCGGCCTTAAAATAGCGACTATACTGGAAATCTAGCAGGGTTTGCAGGTTCTGAGTCGCCACGAAAATCACCGAACCACCTTTTCCCCCATTACCTCCGGCCGGACCGCCGGCGGGGACGTATTTTTCCCGACGGAAAGCGACAATTCCATCACCTCCCTTACCCCCTTCCACTTCTATTTCGGCGCGATCAATAAACTGCATAAGATTAAATAATTAAAGTGAAAAAATGATCGAGATCAAAGCTGTTATAGGTTGATATCCTGCCAATTTAAAGCTTCTGCGAATCCCTGAAAATGTTTGACATTAGTGGTAGCGATGACTAGATAACGACTCGGATATTGTTTTTTTAATAACTGCCAATGAGCAAGAATGATAATATCTACGTCAATATTGTAATTATCAGCCGTTTGTTTGCCAATCTTTCGAGTTTCTACCCAAATTTGTGACGCTGCTAACATCACCTCGGTATCTAAATTTAAAAAATCAATGACATTGCGTAATTCATTAAGATTATCTAGGCTATTAAAGGAATTTTTTTTGACCGATTCTAATAATAGGCTTCTTCTGACTTCATAATCACAGATATCGGAACTAACTACATAAACGCCTTTAGACAAAAGTGAATAAAGCCAGTCTTCGCAGTCAGCTGGTTTACCCGCTTTTTTAGGATGAGTTAGTAAACCCAAAACCCCCGAATCGATAAAGACAATCATCCTTGGCTATAAAGCTTTGAACCCAAAGGACGAGCATTATCAATCGCAGTCTGAAAATTGAGCAAACACTGGGAAATTTCTTGGTCTTGCTCATCGGTTATTTGTGACCGTTTTTGTCGTCTTTGTTCTAATATAGCCAAGGCCGAACGATTTCGTTTAATTTGTTCTTTTCGATCCCAATCTGGATAATTGACAAGTTTGGGTTTTAATTGATTCATCTCTTTTAAGTAGGTGGGTGTTAAAAATTGCCAGACACCACCCTTATCAAGGGGGGAAGGGGGGATCAAAGACAGAATCTATCTTTAATTTAATTGATTCATCTCTTTGACTGGAAATTGTCTATCACAATCTTAGCCGATCCCTTGACACTTCACAACTCCAGTCACTATCTCCAAGGCTTTCAGTACATTTGTTCGCAAATAAAAAACTTGTTTCTGGGCGGGGAATCCCTACAATAGGAAACAGGATAATTAGTAGCAGATGAAAACCGATGGGGCAGTTTTTTAAACAAACTTTCGCTAGTTGCTTG
The DNA here is from genome assembly GCF_015207925.1 of Microcystis sp. LEGE 00066. Classification (NCBI taxonomy): domain Bacteria; kingdom Bacillati; phylum Cyanobacteriota; class Cyanophyceae; order Chroococcales; family Microcystaceae; genus Microcystis; species Microcystis sp. LEGE 00066. Next base: position 3,318 of record NZ_JADEVX010000092.1, read on the forward strand.
GGAACTTTACTGGGATTATTGGCATTTTCGGTCTTAGGTGTGGGAGGATTAGCATTTTTACTGCTTTCCTTGCTTATTTCTAGCGATAGCTCCTCAGTTAAGGAAAAATCGGTCTTAGTTTTTAACTTGGCCACCAATATCAGCGATGCTCCTCCTAGTTCCAGTTTAGCCGATAGTTTGACCGGTGAGAGTACGACCACTTTAAATTTGCGACAGGTGATAGCGGCGATCGAAAAGGCCGCCCTTGATGATAACATTGTCGGTCTGTTACTCTATGGTCGCGACAATATCGGTGAATATGGCTATGCTACCCTGACGGAAGTGCGGCAAGCTTTGGCAAAATTTCGCCAATCGGGTAAAAAAATTATCGCCTACGATATGGAATGGACGGAGAAGGAATATTATCTCGCTTCCGTTGCTGAAACGGTGATTATTAATCCCGTGGGGAGAATGGAAATTAATGGTTTAAGTAGTCAACAAACCTTTTTTGCCGATGCACTAGAAAAGTATGGTGTGGGGGTGCAAGTGGTAAAAGTGGGTTCTTTTAAGGGTGCAGTGGAACCCTATACCCGTCAGGATTTAAGTGTCCAGAATCGTCAGCAGCTGCAAACCCTACTCGATACAATTTGGTCTAACTATAGTTCCACAGTGGCCAAAAGTCGCAATTTAACCCCCCAACAGCTGCAAACTATTTCTGATACTCAAGGTATTCTGGAAGCAACCACGGCGAAAAAGGCGGGTTTTGTTGATGAAGTGGCCTATTTAGATCGAGTAATTGTTTTAGCTAAAGAGTTGACGGGAGAAGCAAAAAATAAAACTAATGAGGAGGGAAATTCTGGCTCTTTTTCGCAAATTTCTTTAGCTAATTATGCTAGTTCTCTCGATGAGGAGGAAAATAGTAGCAATCAAATAGCGATAGTTTATGCAGAAGGGACAATCGTAGAAGGTCAGGGAGATAGAGGCCAAATCGGTGGGGATAAATTGGCGAAGGAACTGCGAAAATTACAGGGGAAGGAGGAGGTGAAAGCGGTAGTTTTGCGGATTAATAGTCCGGGGGGAAGTGCCACCGCTTCTGAGGTGATTCTGCGGGAAATTAAGCGTTTAGATGCGACCAAACCGGTAATTATTTCTATGGGTGATGTGGCAGCTTCTGGGGGTTATTGGATCGCCATGGGGGGTCAAAGAATTTTTGCCGATAATGATACAATTACTGGTTCCATCGGTGTGTTTGGATTATTGTTAAATATCCAGAAGATTGCTAATAATAATGGCATCGATTGGGATACGGTAAAAACTGGACAATTAGCCGATATATCTACTATTACCAGACCGAAAAATCCCCAAGAATTAGAAATTTATCAAGCGGCAGTTAATCGGTTCTATGATTTATTTATCGAGACGGTGGCCAGGGGGCGAAAATTATCCCCAGACAAGGTTAGAACTGTAGCCCAAGGTCGTGTCTGGACGGGAAAAGATGCGGTTAAAATTGGTTTAGTTGATCAAATTGGTGGTCTAGAAGTGGCAGTACAATATGCGGCCAAAACAGCTGAATTAGGGGATGATTGGAGTCTTCAAGAATATCCTCGATCGCAAAGTTGGCAAGAAGAACTTCTCTCTAATTTCTTGCAAACCTATCTTCCTCCTCTCACTAAAAATAATCATCCTTTGACGCAGGAATGGCAAAATTTTCAGCAGGAATTATTAAAGTTACCTACATTTAACGATCCCCATCGTGTTTATGCTAAGTTACTTTTTAATCTCGATTTTCGCTGATATTAGGTAAAAATAATGCTCGCTAATTCTGAAATTCTTTGACAAAAATTTCTATGAATCGCCCCAATAGCGTTATTTTTGGTTTAGCCTATATTCTGGGATTATTATCTACAGGTCTGCTAGATTTTAGTCCCCAGTTAAACCGATGGCAAGAAGTGGTAATTAGAATTATTATTATCAGTCTAATTACCCTGTTAACCACAACTTTTATCCGTCGTTTTTGGTGGCAAAGTCCCCCGAAAAAAATTTGGCTGATAGCGGGATTAATAGCTATATTTGCTGTTGTTTATCTAGAAATTCGCACTCCTTACCCCAGCGCAAACGATATCAGTCATCTTTTAAAAAATAATGTGGTTAACTCTATTAAAATCACGGGCAATATTACATCAGAAATTCGTCTCAATCGCCGAGAAAATTTACAATTTTGGTTAGAAGTAAAAGAATTTAGCCTCAAGAATTTACCAAAGGAAAAATCTACAGGTAAACTCTACGTTACTCTACCAAATCTAGCAGAAAATCAGGTTTATCCCGGACAAGAAATAACAGTTAAAGGATTACTTTATCGTCCCCGTCGTGCCAATAATCCCAGTGCTTTTGACTTTGCTAATTATCTAGCGCGTCAGGGTGCTTTTGCTGGTTTAAAAGGGGAAATAATTATCAATAAAAAATCACCTACTTGGGGAGTTTGGCAGATTCGTCAGCGCATTGTTGAGGCACAAATTCAAGGACTAGGCCAAGAAAAAGGCACTTTATTAAGTTCGATTACCCTCGGACGACAAGCGGTTAATTTGCCAGCAAAAATCACAGATTTATTTATTAAAACTGGATTAGCTCACATTTTAGCAGCTTCTGGCTTTCATGTGGCTATTTTGTTGGGATTTGTTTTAACTATTACTCGCAATTTATCACCCAAAAAACAGTTTATTATTGCCGTTACTATCTTAATAATTTACGGCACCTTAACAGGGTTACAACCTTCAGTTATGCGGGCGATTTTGATGGGAATTGGGGCATTAATCGGTCTGCTTTATAATCGACAAGTTAATAGTTTAGGTTCCCTGTTACTAGCGGCTACAATTCTATTATTATGGCAACCTCTCTGGATTTGGGATTTAGGATTTCAGTTAAGTTTTTTGGCGACTTTGGGATTAATTATTACCGTTCCCTTACTGAAAAATAAAATTGACTATTTCCCTAATTTAATCGCTGAACCTGTAGCTATTAGTCTAGCTGCTAGTCTCTGGACTATGCCTTTATTAATGTTTACGTTTAACTCGATCTCTCTTTATAATATACCGATTAATATTATCACAACTCCCCTAATTACCCTAATTAGTTTAGGAGGAGTTTTTACTGCTTTTTTAGGCTTAATTTATCCCCCTTTGGGCAGTATCGGCGCTAGTATTCTCTATTACCCTCTAAAGTTATTACTGCCAATTACCCACTTTTTTAGTCTGCTTCCTTTTAGTACCTACTCCACGGGTAAATTATCCTTAGGAGTGATGTTAATTATTTATATTTGCCTTACCTTAATCTGCTGCAACCTCTGGTTTCGTCAACGGTGGCATTTAGTTGGTTTATTTATCCTCACTTTAATTTTAATACCGATTATTTATCAGCATTTTACTTTAACTCAGGTGACAGTTTTAGCCACCAAATCGCAACCGGTAATCATTATTCAAAATCGAGGAAATACTCTCTTAATTAATGGGGAGGAACCCGCAACAGCACGTTATACAGTTTTGCCCTTTTTGCGACAGGAGGGAATTAATCAAATACAAGGAGCAATAACCGTCAATAATTCGGCGCAATTCTCAACTATCAGTCAGAGCATACCGATTCAAAAAACTATTAATTTATCCCAGTTAGAAAAATTTAATCTTGGTGAAATTACTGGACAATTGCTCGAGAAAAATTTATTTAAATTTCAGGTAAAAAATCAATCTTGGCTATGGATTGTCAACCCGAAAATTCCCGTTAATTTATCCCAAGAATTCAGCCCCCTAGTGTTATTATGGCAGGGAAGCCATCTAGATAAACAATGGTTAGAGTCAATTCGACCACAAACAGCGATCGCTGTCACTAACAATCTCTCCCGCAATGCCAAAAATCAACTGAGAAAGGCCCGGATTAAGACTTACTGGACTGGGAGAGATGGAGCGATTCAATGGACAGCAAAAAATGGATTTCAACCCTTTCTAATTAATGAGTGATGTGTATCACCAAAACTGAACAGGGAGCATGATGTACCACATAATTACTGACACTACCTAAGATTAACTCAGATAAACCCGATCGACCGTGACGACCAACAATAATTAAATCTATCCCCTCCTGCTGGGCAACTTGACAAATTTTCTGCCCCGGATCACCGATATAATAATCAGCCCAGGCTATGATATTATCCTCCTTAGCTCGATCGACTAAACCGTTTAACCAAGCTTGTAATTCCGCTTGCATTTCTTCGGTCATTTGTTGTTCTAAGGCGATCATATCGGGGGGATAACCGCCACCATAACCGATCAGATTACCATAAATAAAAGTTTCTGTGTAGGGAGTCAAAGGTTTAGACAGACTATAAATAATCCGCAACTCACTAGCGTAGGTTTTCGCTAAGAGAATAGCCGTATTCAAAACCTCTGGAGTGGGATCTTGATAATCCACAGCCACGAGAATTTTATTATAGAGTTTGTTGGTATCCCGATCGACTGAGATTGTTTCCGTATTATCCATAGAATTAGCCTCCTCGATAGCAGATAACGTCAGGGTTGAAGTTAATCTTTTTTCCCATCGGCTGCCAGCAATACCCCGGGGAAATAGCCAAAAATTGCTGAAAGCTGATGATTGATAGTTGACGCTCCTCTACCTCTAGTGTGACATTTTTCGGATGATGTAGCTGAATTAGCAAAAAATTTAACAATTTACCCTACTGTCACCCCTGTCCTTACTTATAGCAGTTATCTTAATGGTGAGGTATGAGGTTTTCGTTTTGGTGAGACTCCGAGACGATACCCGATCAGTTTATACTTCATCTTTATGAGAAACGCCGTAACTAGAAAAATGGTCAATTAATGGGATAAATGCAATTTTTGTCTTTTTCTCTTGCCTTGAGAGATTTGCCCAGAGCAGCTGCGGTATATAATCCAATTAGAGCGAGTTCTAAACCAACAACTTATGATTAGTCGCTACATTGTCGCATGGCTCCCGATGATCGTAATAGGAATTAGTAACGGTATCCTCCGAGAAACCACCTACGGAAAATATCTCGATGAACTGCGCGCTCATCAAATTTCTACCCTGACAGGAATCCTCTTTTTTAGTCTTTATATTGGCACTCTTGTCTATTTTTGGGGTCTAGAATCGTCCGGTCAAGCAATTACCATCGGTTTAATTTGGTTACTATTAACAGTGGGTTTTGAATTTCTGTTCGGCCATTTTATCGCCGGTCACTCTTGGTCAAGATTAGGTCAAGATTATAATCTTTTAGCGGGACGAGTTTGGATTTTTGTTCTCTTGGTCATTACTTTTGCTCCCTTACTATTTTATCAACTTTTTTCTTAATTATGAAAGCTATTATCATTAATCGCTATGGCGATAGTAATGTTCTCCAATACACCGAAATAGAAAAGCCAATTCCCCAAGAAAAAGAAGTCTTAATTAAGATTATGGCAGCGGGAATTAATCCGATTGATTGGAAGATTCGTCGGGGAATGCTCAAAATAGCCACAGGTAATAAATTTCCCCTGCAATTAGGTTTTGATTATGGGGGAATTATCGTTGAAAAAGGCAGTCAGGTGGAACAATTTCAGATCGGAGATGAGGTTTTTGGTTTTCTCAATCAATTACCGGGTAAAACCTATGCTGAATATGCAATTATTCCCGCTTCTCTATTAGTTAAAAAACCGTATAATCAGAGTTTTATTGAAGCTGCCGCCACTCCTTTGGCTGCTTCTACCGCTTTGCAAGTCTTGCGCGATTTTGGCAATATTCAAGCAGGAAATCGGATTTTAGTTAATGGTGCATCGGGAGGAGTGGGTAGTTTTGCTGTGCAGATAGGGAAAATTTTCTCCGCAGAAGTAGATGGAGTTTGTAGTAGTAAAAATATCGATTATGTCACCTCTTTAGGAGCAGATAAAGTTATAGATTATACCCAAGAAGATTGGAGAAAAACTGAGCATAAATATGATATAATCTTTGATGCTGTGGCTAAGTCTTCTTTTTGGCACTGTCGTCAGCTTTTAAAACCCCAAGGCACCTATATAACCACCCTACCAAATCCCGGAATTATCCTCCTAAATTATCTCACTGCTTGGTTGCCCCAAAAAGGGAAACTGATATTTTTTGCTCAAGCACAAGCGTCTGACTGGCAGTTTCTCAAAGAAGCGATCGAATCGGGTAAATTAACTGTTAGAATCGATCGCACCTATACTTTTTCTCAGGTGATAGAAGCTCATAATTATAGTGAATCGGAAAGAGTGAGCGGAAAAATAGTCTTGATCCCCGATTAAGGATAAATAGTTAGGGATTTTCCCAGTTTTTTGGGGACCGAGTAAATAGTTTTAAGTAGGTAGAAACAGAGAATTCCTTAATTGGAAAGGTGATAAAAGTCAAGGGATTAATAGTAATAATAATATTGCGGCTATCCCTTTGTACCGCCTTGATAATTTGTTTAGCCACCCAATCAGCGGACATAATACCCACAGGATTTAAATTACTCTTAAAAGGGCCAAGAATTAGCTTTCTTACCACACAGGGAGCATCTAAACGACGCAGGGTAATCATATCACCGATCGCTCGTTTACTAAGTTCGTAGAGGGGACTAAAGGCAGGATTAACCTCCGCTTCCGAGGTATTCACCCAGACTTCCTTGCGAGCAATTTGCTCGTTAGTGCGGACAGTTTTAAAGAATAATTCCATTAAACGCCAGACGGAAAAAGTATTCACTTCGTAGGCTAATTCGATCGCTTCTGGGGTTCTTTGGCCGTGGACATTAACGCCATGATTTAAAATCAGTATATCTACAGACTTAAATAAGTCCTCAAGTTGCGTTTCTTCACCGATTTGCCATTTTACGGTTTTTACAGGCACTGATTCGCCGTTAATTTCAATAGCGATCGCATTCTCCCCGGAAGTGAGCGCAATCACCTTGGCTCCCTTCATTTGTAGGTACTTTAACAGCGATCGCCCTAAAGTTCCATTCGCCCCGGTAATGGCGATCGTTTTGCCCTTGAGAGAAAGTGCCGTCCCCATCAATTTATCCATAAAGGTGAAAGTGCCACAATAATAAGCCTTTTGGTTATCAAAATGGTGTCGCCAGTGGTAGGTACGATTAACGCGCCATTGAGCGGGAAAACTCTCAAATTGCCCCGGACGATGGGTTAAATCGGTTAATTCGTCCAGATTGGCGATGCCTAAACCTCGACCGATCGCCGTACTGAGAAAAGCCAAAGTATAAAGGGAACCTAACCAACCCAACCAAGGGCGATCGAACCCCCCAAAGTAGGCCAATAGTACCGGTAAAACACTGGCAGCCAACATCACCAGGGCCTCCGGTACATCATTGTACCAGTGGGCCCGACGATAAATTTCCTCGCTCATTACCGACAGATCGGGACGAAAAACCCGATGATGCCAGACGTGCAGACGATAAAGGGGCTGCCAATGGTGGGCCAGAGCATGATAGCAATCACGCACGATCTCCACCCAAATAATTGAGCCACAAATCAGTCCGACACAGAGGAGCAGGTTTGACATAGGGGATAAATGTTAAATTTTCTCAACGAATGTAAACAAAGTAATCTTAGCCCAAAAAAGCGCATTTATCGGGTAAAAGGAACCAATAGCCTGAAAAACTGGGGTTTCTTTCCCGAAAAAACTTAAGATTCCGTTAAAAATTTTAACAATTTTCGGTAAGATAAAGCAAGAAATAAGCTTCTATTTGAACAGTTACTTAACCTGAGTCGATTATGGCAGAAAATTATTGGTCGCGAGAGGATGATAACGAAGAATTAGACCCGATTGGTTCCCTCCTATCTGACTGGTCCGATCCCGAAGATGAGGAGGAGGAATTTAGGAGCGAAATTTTTCAAGGCCGATCGGGACGCAGACAGAAAGCGGCTTTTAGCCTCATGGCGATCTGGACAATAATTATCGGACTTCATTGGCTGAGTTGGGGTTATTGGGCAATTATCGCCCTAACTATGGTACTATCGGGACAAGCTTTGCGGCTGCTGTTCACGAAACCAGAAACGCCGCCAATTCCTTTACCAGATTGGGATTTAACCTCTGTCCCCAGGGTGTCCCTCTTAGTAGCGGCCAAAAATGAAGAAACCGTAATCACGAAACTGGTTAATTATCTCTGTCATCTAGACTATCCCCAAGATAAGTTAGAAGTTTGGATCGTCGATGACTATAGCACCGATAACACCGGTGCAATTCTTGACCGCCTTGCTTTAGAATATCCCCAATTGAAAATTCTCCATCGTCCTGCTAATGCTGGAGGTGGCAAATCCGGCGCCTTGAATCAGGTTTTATCCCTGACTAACGGGGAAATTATCGGCGTATTCGATGCCGATGCGGGATTATCCTCGGATTTACTGCGTCATGTGGTCCCAATGTTCGACGATCGAGAAGTGGGTGCGGTACAGGTGCGAAAAGCGATCGCCAATGCCGCCGAAAACTTCTGGACAAAAGGACAAGCGGTGGAAATGATCTTTGATAGCTGTTTTCAACAGCAACGGATCGCAGTGGGAGGGATCGGAGAATTGCGCGGAAATGGTCAATTTGTCCGTCGTAGTGCCTTAAATCGTTGCGGGGGTTGGAATGAACAAACGATCACCGACGATCTTGATTTAACTATTCGTCTCCATATCGATAATTGGAAAATTAATGTCTTAAATTTTCCCGCAGTAGCGGAAGAAGGGGTGACAACTGCGCTCGCTTTATGGCATCAGCGCAATCGTTGGGCCGAAGGTGGTTTTCAGCGTTATCTCGACTATTGGAAAGCGATTTTAAAGTCTCCCATGCCTTGGCCGAAAAAGTTTGATTTAATTGCTTTTTTGATCGTTCAATATATCTTACCTGCGGCCGCTATTCCCGATCTTTTAATCACTATTACCCAGCATCAAGCTCCGATTTTAACTCCTTTAACTGGTTTGGCTCTTTCCCTTTCTGTCTGGGGGATGGTGACAGGATTAATCCGAGTTAATACGGGTAAAAAATTGACTTTTGCTCTCGGTTTGGACATCCTTGCTCAAACCATTCGCGGCATGATTTATATGATGCACTGGTTTATTATTATTCCCAGTGTCAGCCTGCGGATGGCTTTGCGTCCTAAACGTTTAAAATGGGTGAAAACCGTTCATCTGGGGGAACATCTCCGCGCCGAAGTTTAATTTTCGAGGATAGACTCCAAAAACTTTGGCCTTATCAGGACGGAAATCCCCTGTCAGTCAAGGTTACAGCCTTTGGAACCCCCTTTCGGAAAAATTTCCAATTTCCTTAATCATGCTTGCTACCAATAATGTGTTAATTTAGATACAGAATTGAATTCCGTGACAGCACTGGGGTGGCGAAAAGCGCTCGCTCCAGTTTTTTTTCTCGAGAAAACGGGTTTCTTCAAGAAACCCGTTTTCTGTGGTTTTTTTTGCGGGAAGCATCCCCCTTTCCTCGTAGGTTAAGGGGGTGAGATCATAACAATCCGTTGCCAAAACCGACTTTTCAGAATACAATACATAAGAGTAGTCATTCATCGCTCAGATTAGTTAAGATGATATTACATGACTAATAATATTGACCATGATCGATTATTTAAGGAGTTAATCTCCACCTTTTTTGTCGAATTTATCGAGTTGTTTTTCCCTCAATTGATAGATTATTTAGATAGGGAATCGATTACTTTTTTAGACAAAGAAGTATTTACCGATGTCACGGAAGGAGAAAGGTATGAAAGCGATTTAGTCGCACAAGTTAAGTTTCGAGGAAAAGAATCTTTCTTTCTGATTCATCTAGAGGCGCAGGAAAGTTCCCGCAAGTGGTTTAATTGGCGATTCTCGACGATGAAGAACACGAGCAAATGTAATTGTATCTTCTTCAACAAAAAAACCAATTCTATAGTCACCAATTCGGATACGATAGGCATTATATTCTCCTTTTAATTTTTTAAGGTTGTTAATTTCGCTTAGCTGCTTAACTGCTAAAATATCAGTAAAGACAAGGTTTTTGATGACTGAGTAAGAGGAGGTACTTTTTAAATCTTTAAGATCCTTGATAAAAGTAGGAAGATAGTTGATTTTCATTCTTTTTCTAATTCAATTAAAGCTTCCTCCAAAGTTAAGGGAGTTTCATCTTTAACGTCTATCATGGCGCGATAGAGTCCAGTATCTTCATAGGTTTCTATTATTTGTTGATAGTCTTCAAAGTTAATAATAACTTGCTGTATCTGACCTTGATTATCTGTAATCAAGTCTTGAGCAAAGGGATAATCTTTGATATTCATAATTAATTGTTCCTCATTTTGCTTGGGTTTCTAATCCCCTTCTAATTTGATATTGATTATTTTCGATCAGAGAACGAGCAGCATCACTAAGATTATTATCACCTTCGATAAACCATAAAAAGGTATGGGTATCCATTAAAATTTTCATGGCATATATTCCTCAAATTCTTCGATGGGATCATCAAAATTGTCAAGCATTTTAACGATGCCTTTTGCGCTTCCATATTGGGGATGTTTAACAGTGGGAGCAAGAGAAATGAGTTGAAAGTCTTGACCCTCATGATTCTGGATAATAACTTGTTCACCTTTTGAGGCAGCTTTAAGGAGGTCAGAAAGTTGACTTTGGGCTTCGTTTAAAGTTAGTTTTATCATAGCTTTGTTCAGTTAAATATTAATTTTTGAGATAATAATTTACCTTAATTATTCTCTAACGTAGCCTGAATTTCTCCTAACAATTCCTCACAATCTTTAACCAAGGGAATCCCCAATTCTTGGCATAATTCAAGCGCTTCTTGACAATGGCTGAGGGCAAGTTCAGGGCGATTAGTTTTTTGGGCGATTTCGGCAAGGGCTTTGAAACTACGGGCGATTAAAGACTTATACTTAATATCTTGAGAAATAACTAAGGATTCTTGAATTTTGCTTTCTGCCTCGCTGTAGTTTTCTAGTTTTCTCAACGCTTCTCCTATGTTGTGTAGAGAAATTGCTACCCCTTGCCGAAAGCCGATTTCTTTACTGATGTCGTAATGTTGCTGGTGATGGGCGATCGCTTTTTCATACTGCCCTAGGTCATCATAACAATTGCCTAAATTTCCGAGAGAAATTGCCCCCCCTTGCCGATCGCCGATTTCTTCACTGATGTCGTGATGTTGCTGGTGATGGGCGATCGCTTTTTCATACTGTCCTAAGGACTTATAACAATTGCCTAAACCACATAGAGAATTTGCCACCCCTTGCCGATAGCCGATTTCTTCACTGATGTCGTGATATTGCTGGTAATGGGCGATCGCTTTTTCATACTGTCCCAGGTTATCATAACAATTGCCTAAACCACATAGAGAAATTGCTACCCCTCGCCGATAGCCGATTTCTTCACTGATGTCGTGATATTGCTGGTAGAGGGCGATCGCTTTTTCATACTGTCCCAGGTTATCATAACAATTGCCTAAACCACATAGAGAATTTGCCACCCCTCGCCGATAGCCGATTTCTTCACTGATGTCGTGATATTGCTGGTAGAGGGCGATCTCTTTTTCATACTGTCCCAGGTTATCATAACAATTGCCTAAACCACATAGAGAAATTGCCACCCCTTGCTGATAGCCGATTTCTTTACTGATGTCGTGACATTGCTGGTGATAGGCGATCGCTTTTTCATACTGCCCCAAGGAATCATAGCAAAGGCCTAGACGGTTTAACGAGTTACGATAACAAACTTGTTCCCGTTGATTCCCTGCAATAATTTCCTCATACAATTCGGCTTGCTTACGATAAAATCCTTGTAAATCTAAAAAACTATCAACCGATTTGTTTTTCCCTTCTCCGCCTCTTTCCTCATTCAAAATATTGTATGCTAACTGCCATTCTCCCAATGCTCCTGCATGGTGAAACGCCTCTAAATATTCCTTCAAATCTTCCAAGGATTCCCAGGGAGGGACAGGTAAATGAGCTAAATAATAATCTAAGGCTAATTGATGGGCGGATCGCAATATTTCAGGATTTGCTTGATCTTGCACCACCATTGATATTAAAGGCAAAAACTGAAACTGTCGCCGTTTTACATTGTATTCGGGGGGAAATTCTTGTAATAAAGATAAACGAGCTAAATAGCGTAAATCTTCCTCAGTTATTGCTGGAATTAACCCCTGGGCTAACCTGTCATCAAAATTCTCCCGCAGTACCGACAACCGCGTTAAACTCTCCCTAAACTCTTTCGATAATCGCGCTAAACTGGCGGTAATCACTTCTCTGACACAGGTTTCCGTGTCGCGGTGATAACCCTCCACATCAAACAGATTTAAGCCCAAATTTTGCGACTCGGTGACAGAAACCCCTTTCCCAAACTTATCTTTCATCAAACTACAAACCAGTTCCATTAAGAGGGGATGACCTCCCATTTTATCGACAAATTGGGCTAATTCTTCATCGCTTCCCGTTAAGCCGTGATCTTCGGTGACATAACGCATCGCATCCGCTTCTTTTAACCCTTTTAAAGGCCAAGAATAATAATAATCTTGCAAATTGACGGGGAATTTTAGCTGTTCTCGACTGGTGACTAATAGCTTGCTGCTGCTTTCTGTGTTTAACCATTTTTGCAAGAATTGCTGATAAACCAAATTTACTGGGGCAGTTAGTACCGTTTCCAAATTATTCAACACTAATAAACAGGGTTTAGCGGTTAACCCTTTGCTGATTGCGTCTATTAATTGCCCATCATTCCATTTTTCATCATAATTTTGTTTTAACTCCTCTAATAACCACCGTCCGAACTGTGCCAAAGGGTAAGGCTGGTTAAAATTAACCCATAATACCGGCCAATCAGCAGTTAATTGATCTGTAAACTTTCTCGCCAGGGCAGTTTTACCATAACCCCCGGCGGCGGTAATCTCGATTAACCTTAGATGGTCATTCCCTAACGCTGTTTGGAGTTCTTGCAATTCTTCCCGTCGTCCTTGCCATCTACGCACGGGTGGGAGTTGCGTATCCACTAACCCAGAGGTGGTCAGGGGTTGGGGGGAGGATTGAGCCGTTGCTTCGGGTTTAGTTACCGCTTTTTTAGAGGGTTCAGAGCGCCTTTTATGCCACTCCTCCGAAAATTTAGTCAAATTTGTTGTCTTATCGCCGCATTTCGCCCACAGAGTTAGGGAGAACCGCCATTCCTCCGACCCCTGCTGTTTGAAACGCTCATCCCGAAGAATGCCTAGATAATCGGCTAAATAGTGGCTAATCGCGTCCCTAACTTGATCTTTGGTCAATTTTTCCCCTTTCTGCTCTGCCAAGCGTACTAAAGCCGCTAAATTCGTCTCAACCCGCAAAAGTTTCCCCTCTTCCCCTAGAGCCAGCTTGACTCCCCAATCATTATCCTCACATTGACAGTGAGCCACATGATCTAATAAGACTTCAAACAAGCGTTTGACCCTTTTTTCAACAGTTTCGCCATAACTCTTCTTAGGCATGGGAGATCGGTAGAGGTTAGGGATAGCTTATTTTAGTCTATTTTTTGGGATGATGAAAAACACCTAAGGGACTTGCGCTTTGATAATGTACCTTTTGGGCGAACGCAGTTCGCCCCTACATTGTGGACAAAATTTGATAATGTAGGGGCGCAAGGCTTGCGCCCTCCGATCGATCAGGTTTGCTGATCACCATAAGTAGGGGGAGAGCCTTCAAGATGTTGATGATGAAAAACACCTAATCAGGCAAAACCTAGGGGCCGAAACTCAGCAATTCTCATTTTGAAAAAAATTCAGATAAAATTCTCTTATTTAAATAGAGAACTTGTGTAGAAGCATTATTTTTTGACAGATAATTATCATCCAACGCTGGAGATAGACAGGTTTTAAGAACTTTGTCCATGAAAAATCGATTTCAACTCATAAATCTGGATGAAATTCTAACAAAATTTTTA
>NZ_JADEVX010000093.1:0-17173 GCF_015207925.1 Microcystis sp. LEGE 00066
CACCCCACACCCCACACCCCAAAAAAACAACCCGCGGCACTTAACCGCGAGTTATTTTTGCTTAAAATCGGATAATTAGGGCTTCCTGAATAATGGTAAAACCCTTTTAAAATAAGGCTTTTGACCTGTTAAAATCCGATGTTACTGCCAGAAAATAGGATTGGAACCTTCAAAAACCTTGCATTATCCTTATTGTAGTACATCAATTAGTACAAAGAAAGAGAGCAACAAAGCCTGAAACGACCGGCTCCTGACTCCTGACTCCTGACTCCTAACCCCACCAAGAAACTTTTTCAGCAAACCCTAGTTACTGAACGGTAATCGTTCCGACCATACCAGCGCCGCGATGGGGTTCGCAGTAGTAGGTGTAAGTACCCGGTTCGCTGAAAGTGCTTTCAAAGGACTCACCGGCGGAAAAAGCCAGACCTTTATGGGATAATTTAGCAGCCTGGGCTTCGGGAACTTTGGTGCTATCGAAAACTATGTTATGGGGAGAAAGTTTGTTATTGACCCATTTCACCGTATCTCCTGCTTTAATAGTGAGGGCGGGGGGATCAAATTGTAGTGTACCTGCATCACCGCCCATCTTCACCGTGAAGGTTTCCGCAGCAGCGGCGGCAGTGTTGAAGAAGAAGCTAGAGACGACTAGCACCAGGGTAGCGACCAATAAACCTAATTTTTTCATGCTTGTTAATCCTTTACACGAGGGAAGATGACAAGTTTGACAGCCTGTCTTTTGACAAAAAAGTAAAAGTTTGCTTTTAACTGTCCCATTGATTCATTCTACACCAAGTTTGACAGCTTGTCTTTTGACAAGAAAACCGGTTTTTTCTGACCATGGTTGGGGAATTTCTTAAGAAATAGAGGAGAACCAATCGTGAAAAGACTATTAATTTCCCTGTGCTTGCTCTTGGCTGTGGTTACATTCGGTATGACTCGTCCCGCTTTAGCTGATGGGGCTTCGATTTTCAGTGCTAACTGCGCTTCCTGCCACATGGGCGGTAAAAACGTGGTTAATGCCGCTAAAACCCTGAAAAAAGAAGATTTAGTTAAATACGGCAAAGATTCCGTGGAAGCTATCGTTACCCAAGTTACCAAAGGTATGGGGGCGATGCCTGCTTTCGGTGGTCGTCTCAGCGCTGAAGATATCGAAGCTGTAGCTAACTATGTCCTCGCTCAAGCGGAAAAAGGCTGGTAAAAATTAGTTATCGGTGGCGAGTTATCGGTTATCAGTCTGGTAAGAATTGTAGCGATCGAAATTCTTGGGTCATTTGCTGGCTTAAAATAGCTAATGGTTCATCTCGGGACAAGGTTGTGAAATTGCGATCTTTTTTCTATATTTTAGGTGCGACGGTAATCATTCTCCTAGGAGTCGCTACAGCCAGTTTTGCTTGGATTCTCGCCGATAGTCCTCTGTCTTTGCTCAAAGGTGGGGTGCTGCGGGAACCGATGGCGGCGATTTTTGTGCCGAAACAGGCCCCGGTTATGGTATCCTTGCTGGTCAATCCCGAACGTTTAGAGTCTTTTGGTCAATTAATCGCTACACCGGCTAATCGACGACGTTCCCACCAAGAAATTAAAGATTTAGAAAAAAGTCTCCTCGGTAAAACGGGTTTAAATTATCAAAAGGAAATCAAACCCTGGTTAGGGGAGGAAATTACTCTCGCTGTTACTTCCCTAGATTTCGATCGCGATACCGATAATGGTATCCAACCGGGTTATCTTTTGGCAATTCAAAGTAAAGATGGTGAACGCGCTAAGGAATTTCTGCAAGCTTCCTACTCAAAACAGGCGGTTTCGGGCAAATTTGACCTTGTTTTTGAACTCTACAAGGGAGTTAACCTAATCTATCAACGTCCCTTGACCGCAGGAGATAATAATCGTTTTCTCGCTAGTGCCGTGGTGGGTGATACGGTGCTTTTTGCCAATAATATCAAGGTTTTGCGCGAGGCACTTAATAACGTGCAAGTACCGGATTTAAACCTAAAAAATAGCCCTGATTACCGAGAAGCTCTCAAAAATATCACCGAACCGCGTATAGCTATCGTTTACGGCAATTTACCTCCTTTATCGGCTTGGATCGCTAATCAACCCGTCCCGGAGAGTCCCGAAGCAAAACAACGATTAGCCACGGCTTTTACCCTCAAATCCGGGGGAATAGTCGCTCAAACCGCCTTAATTGGGGTTTTAGGACAGGATGACCAAGCACCAATTTTATCTAGTCCCGTGGGAGCATTATCTTTTATCAGCGAAAATAGCCTTTTAGTTGCCGCTAGTCGGGATTTAAATCGTTTTTGGACTCAGGTAGAGGAGGGGTTAGAAGCAGATAGTCCCCTACAGGAATTAATAACACAGGTCTTAAACCGCTTCCAGTCGCCTTTAGGTTTAAATTTACCTGAAGACGTTTTTAGCTGGGTTAGAGGCGAATATAGTCTCGCTCTCGTGCCTAATTCAAAGGGGATGGAACCCGATAGTGTTTTTGTAGGGGAACGGCTGATGGGAGTAGAGGTGGACAGTGCGATCGAGCATTTGGATGAGTTAGCCCGCAGTCGCGGCTATAATGTGGTTAATCTGCCTTTACTCGATCGAACGGTGACAGCTTGGACAAAGTTAACCACGGCGGTCCCGGGAGGAAAAGCGCAACTAGAGACGCTCGTGACGGGAGTGCATACTAGGGTCGATAATTATGAAATTATCGCTAGTTCTGTGGAAGCGATGGGTTTAGCTTTATCTGCCCAGAAAAACCCCATTTTAAGTAGTGGTAAGTTTCGACAGGCAATTACTGCTCTACCCGCAGAAAATGATGGTTATTTTTACGTCGATTGGCGACAATTGCAACCGGTAATCGAGGCAAAATTCCCGATCGTGCGGGTGTTAGAATTATCGATTAAACCTTTATTTAATAATCTGCGTTCTCTTACTATTAGCAGCCAAGGCAGTGAAAATTCTGTGCGTCGGGGAACGATTTTCTTTAATCTGGGAGTGAAGTCTTAATCAGTTATCAGTTATCAGTTATTAGCATATTAGGTTTCTTCTAACTCCTTCATCTGCGAGGATTGTGACTGGGAATCTTATAATTTTTGTGGGATAGGTTTGCAATCCATCCTAACTAATGATAGCTTGCCGATTAGGGATAATAGGTACATCCAGAGGTGCAGGTTTCGCAGATTTCGACGGCATGAAGATTGGGTAAACCAGCTTTTGCCAATTTTTCATAGATCCAGCGCGATAATTCTTCACTGGTGGGATTTTCTAAACCAGTGGTTTCATTGAGATAATGATGGTCGAGAAAATTATCGAGTAGCGGCTGTAAATATTGTTTAATTTCGCCAAAATCCATCACCATTCCCTGTTGTGAGCCTTGGCACTGTAAATGATTACTTTTAACATAGATGCGTCCTAGCCAACTATGACCGTGGAGACGACGACATTTACCTTCGTAGTGGGGTAAATGATGGGCTGCTTCAAAGCGAAATTCTTTGTAAATAATCCATTCTGCCATGGTTAATTGGTTGATACTGTCGGTTAGATCTGGTTTATTTATTTCGCCACCGATAGTTATCCATTCTAGTCAAAACTTTAGTATTCTTAGTCCATAGTAATACCAAATTTCTAAATCCATGACAGACATCCACGCTCGAATGCTTGCCAAGCTTGCATTCGTTGTGACGCAAATAAAGAAAAATGGTATAAGCTGTGAGTGTATCTAAGTTACTCGTCAAGACTGTCTATGAGAAGAGAGCGTGGAGAGGGAGCCAGAACATTTATACTAAAAGGCTTAGTACATCTGGCTTGCTGAATAAATCTGAAATATCGACGAATTAAGGGTTTTAGGGTCTTGTTTCGCGAAACAGATGCAAGATTTTGAGTCCTGCAGGGGCAGCGATAACCGATAATCAGCGCGGAGACAGAAGAAGGCTCCGATTCCCGCTTAATATTCATTGACGAACAGTCTCTAAAGGTGTTACCGGTAACAGCAGCTACCCAATTTTTCTTGATATTTGCTATGCTGATTCTTAACAATTTGTAATCTTTGGGAAATTTCCTTAATACTGCATGGTCGTTTCTGCTACAATCCCACCCCTAGCTCAAGATACCCTCGCCCTGAAAGCGGTGTGGGCAAATATTGGCTATGATAGTTGTCCCCACCATTACAATTTCCATCTTCACACCCATTGTTCCGATGGTCAAATGACTCCCCAAGGCTTTATGAGACAAGCGTTAGACATCGGACTAAAAGGATTAGCAATTACCGATCATCACTCGATCGAAGGTTATCGACAAGCCCAAATTTGGCTAGAAAATCAGCATTTAAAGAGTTCTCTACCCCATCTCTGGACAGGGGTAGAAATTACGGCGAATCTCTTAGACACAGAAGTGCATATTCTTGGCTATGGTTTCGATCCTGCTCACGTCGTCTTGACTCCCTATCTGCAAACAACCAAACCAGAAGGAGATCTGGCTTTAGCCTCTAGAGTCATTAAAAGTTTACAGCAAGCGGGGGCTTTAGTAGTTCTCGCCCATCCCTTTCGTTACCATCGCCCCGCGGCCGATTTAGTGGCAGCGGCGGTAGAATTGGGTATTGATGGTATTGAGGCTTTTTATGCCTATGGCAATCCCAAACCTTGGCTACCCAGTCAACCGGAAACCGAACAAGCGCTCGCTCTGAGTCGTCAATATCAATTATTTGCCACCTGTAGCACCGATTCCCACGGTAAATCTTTATTACAGCGCATTTAGCCTGATCGCAGGATTAACTGTAAAATACTTAAAATTAACTAAACTCGACCCCTTCTTGATCGAGTGTTGGTTTTTCATGGCCGTTGATCAGTGATCAGTAATCAGTAACCAGTAACCGGTGAAAGAGCCTAAATTTGTTGAAAATTGAAAACCTAAACCTGATAACTTAAAACTTAAACCTGATCACTGATAACTGATAACTGATAACTGATAACTGAATAACCCCCTGAATGAAAGATTTATTCCTATACACTTGCTGGTTAATTCCCATTTATGGCTTAATTGGTTCGATTTTAACCTTGCCTTGGTCTTTAGGCATTATTAGTCGCACCGGTCCGCGGCCGGCCGCTTATATTAACCTATTGATGACCGTCTTAGGATTAATACACGGATCGATCGCCTTTAACCAAATTTGGCATCGAGAGACGATTAAACTGGCTTTTGAATGGGTAAAAGTGGCCGATCTTAGTTTATCCCTTTCGATCGAACTTTCTCCCGTCAGTTTGGGGACGTTGGAACTGATTACCCTCATCAGTCTCTTGGCCCAAATCTATGCCCTTGGCTACATGGAAAAGGATTGGTCTTTGGCGAGATTTTATGGCTTAATGGGCTTTTTTGAGGCAGCTTTGGGGGGAATTGCCCTCAGTGACTCCCTACTATTCAGTTACGCTTTCCTAGAGATGTTAACGGTCTCTACCTATCTCCTCGTCGGTTTTTGGTATGCTCAACCTTTGGTCGTAACCGCGGCCCGAGATGCCTTTTTAACCAAGCGCGTCGGCGATATTATTTTATTGATGGGTTTGGTGGCTCTGTCTAGTTACGGAGAAGGATTGAGTTTTTCTCAGTTAGAAAATTGGGCAGTAAATAACCCTGTACCGCCTCTGACGGCGACTTTGTTAGGATTAGCCCTTATTGCCGGTCCAACGGGTAAATGCGCCCAATTTCCCCTGAATTTGTGGCTAGATGAGGCGATGGAGGGACCAAATCCAGCCGGAATCATGCGGAATTCGATCGTGGTTTCGGCGGGGGCCTATGTTTTAATTAAGCTGCAGCCGGTGTTTACCCTATCTCCGATCGCTGCTGATGTTTTAATAGTTTTGGGGACAATGACGGCAATTGGTACTTCTCTGATGGCCTTATCCCAAATTGATATTAAACGGGTTTTATGCCACTCCACCAGTGCCTATCTCGGTTTGGTCTTTATTGCGGTGGGATTAGGTCATGTGGATATCGCTTTACTAATTTTATTCTCCCATGCGGTGGCAAAAGCCTTATTGTTTATGAGCGCAGGAGCCTTAATTCTCACCACCAGTAACCAAAATATCACGGAAATGGGGGGAATTTGGGCAAGAATGCCCGCCACGACCATGGCTTTTTTAGGTGGTTCTGCGGGGATGACGGTTTTAATGCCCCTGGGGATGTTTTGGACGTTAAAACGGTGGTTAAGTGGCGAATGGGCGATTCCTTGGTGGTTATTAGCGGTTTTAATCTTTGTTAATTGTCTTAGCATCATCAATCTTACTCGGGTCTTTCGTTTAGTCTTTTTGGGACAAACCCAAAGTAAAACCCATCGCACCCCGGAAGTGGCTTGGCCGATGGCTTTGCCCATGGTAGCCTTGATTTTAATCGTTTTATTGGCCCCGATTATTCCCCTACGTTGGGATTTTTGGCTATCTTTCACCAATCCTCTCGTTAATAACCAGAGTTTCACCATTGTCTGGGGTTTTCCCTTATTGATGGCCTCTGGGGTAATTGGCCTAGTCATCGGGTTAATGGTAGAGTTAAGACGAGCTTGGGCGAGACCAACCGGGTTAATCCTGCGATTCCTGCAAGATTTGTTCGCTTATGACTTCTATCTTGATCGCATCTATCAGTTTACCGTGGTTTTAGCGGTGGGGAGCTTGTCCAAAATTACCGCTTGGCTCGATCGTTATATTATTGATGGTCTGGTTAATTTAGTCAGTTTAGCGACGATTTTTAGCGGCAGTGCCTTAAAATATAATGTTTCCGGTCAATCGCAATTTTATGTCTTGACTATTCTTTTCGGAATAGGGGGATTAATCTGGCTCTTATTAAACGGTCAATGGTCACTGATAACTAATTATTGGTCATCCCTTTTGACTCATTGAACCTCTGTGTATTGGTCCCTAGTCTCCCGGCAGCTGACTAGGGAAGGAAAGCAGGGTGATAAACTTGACATCCTCGCCGCCCTAAAAGTGCGGCGATTCCTAAACCTCACGATTTAAGTTTCTGCTTCCACCACCGTCGCATACCACAGTTAAAAAACCATGTACTGTCTTACACAGAGTCCACAGACTTTCGCCCCATTTCAGAAGCCCGATTCCGTGTGTCCCACGGTACGTTGACCGCCTATAGCTTCTTGTACTTGTTGCGCGCGACTTTTTACCCGGCCAAGCTTTTCTGGTCGGAACCCCCTAAGCCGAGTTTTCAAGGTGCTGCGCCGTCCACTTGGTTTTCGAGACTGGCCTTTTAATTCTAACGTAAAGCCAACCTAGAACGGCGGGGTTTCAGACCCAAAATTTCCGATGATCGACGAGGAAAAAATCTCCACTTGGTCTATTTGTGTTATAATGGGTTGGTTAAAAATGCTGGTGTAGCTCAGTGGTAGAGCAGCTGATTTGTAATCAGCCGGTCGCGGGTTCAAATCCCATCACCAGCTTCTGGGAAAACCAAATGTTTTCAGTCCCGACAAAGCTTTGGTGGCTTGTTTCGCAGCAAGGTTTACTGATTCTGTCGGTCTTTTTTGGTCATTGTTGGGTCAGTTGGTAATGATTCGGTAGTAGTGGCGTAGCCCTCTTGCCTACCTGGTATGAATTGTGTAAAATATTTATTAATAAAAATAATTGGAACCCGATCAGTCTTTAAACCTCTAGCTTGATCATGACTTTTCTGATAAATATCTTTTTCTGGCTCCTGTCTAGCTTACTCAAATATCACTCTAGCACCGAAGAAAATCCCCCCCCCTAGTTCACCTCTATTCCCCTGTCCTAATTGTGGTTCTCACCATACTATCAAGAATGGTTCTATTCATAATGGAAAACCCAAACGTCAATGTAAAGAATGTGGTCGTCAGTTTGTGATCAATCCCACTAATAAAACTGTCTCTGACGAAACCAAACAATTAATTGATAAACTCTTACTCGAACGAATTTCCTTACGAGTAATTGCTAGAGTAACAGGGGTAAGTTGGTCATGGTTACAAAATTATGTCAACAGTAGTGCGATCGCACCATCCGTAACTTGTCCCCTCACCTCTGAAAACCCATGCTATCCTTGAGGTATTGCCCCAAAATCCTCAAATCAAATCGTTATGAACGATGCTGACCTAGATACCAATTCTCCTTTATTGCAAACCCTTCAGACACTACCTGTCCAACAACAATAAGAAATTCTCGATTTTTTGGAATCTATAGTCAATCAACACCATCAAACCCAAATAACCCAAACAGGTAGAATTGCAGTATTATATCAAGGTCAAGGCTGGATCAGCGATGACTTTAACGAACCCCTAACCGATGAACTCTTGCCGCCAACTTAACCCATGCAACTTTTATTAGATACCCATAGCTTTATTTGGTGGTCAATTAACTCAGAAAAACTATCACTAACCGGGCAAGATTTGTTATTTGATCGAAATAATCGCTTGTTTTTAATCGTTGCTAGTGTCTGGGAAATGCAAATAAAACTGCAACTGGGAAAATTACAACTTAACCCATCTTTACAGGAATTAATTAAAAATCAAATAACCATTAATAATCTAGAAATACTTTCTATTGATCTAGCTCATATCTGGACACTAGCAACCCTTATCCACTATCATAAAGACCCCTTTGATCGACTTTTAATATCCCAATCAATAACCGAAATTATGCCTATTCTGAGCATTGATGAGATATTTGACCTTTACCCCGTTCAAAGAATTTGGTAAATTTCCCAACATGTTAGGCGATCGCTCACCTCGCAGCTAGGTCAAGCAACACCCCCACCCAACGTCAAAGGCAGACAACAGAAGGATACACATCCCCAAAAAACAACTGTGTCAAAAGCTACAATTTAATCTCTTCGGGTCTAATTCCCCGCCGCTCGCGGCGTACAATAGAAAAATGAGTGAATACATCCATAAGAGCCATAATGTAAGTGTTTTGCTATATCATTTAGTGTTCCCAGCCAAATATCGTAAAGCCGTTTTCGACGAACAGGTAGATAGCTTGTTGAAAGAAGTCTGTCTAGAGATGGAAAAACGATACGAGATAAAGTTTGTAGAAATTGGAGTGGATAAAGATCATGTGCATTTTCTGGTGCAATCAGTACCGACCTATAGTGTGACAAGGATAGTGACAATGATTAAAAGTATAACGGCGAGAGAAATTTTCAAAAAGTGTCCTCAAGTGAAAAAGCAGTTGTGGGGAGGAGAGTTTTGGAGTGATGGATATTACGCAAGTACGGTAGGAAAGCATGGGGATGAAGGTATGATAGCGAGATATGTAAAAGAACAAGATAAAGAATACCTGCAGCTACACCAAAATCTACAATTGAGTCTATTTTGATTCTGATACCCCGTCCGCTTGCGGCGGGGTAGTTCATTAAATCTTTACATTCCTCTCCCTAGCTTAGCGATTCACAGAGCAAGGATTCTCAGGTGTTTTCCCCTGTTTTACTGCTTCTCAGACGAACTATCCTTTTCCGTGAGGGATTGTGGCGCAGTGTGTCGGATTCGCCTTTGCCTTCTCTCTTGACTGATCCTCAACTCGATCGCAAACTAAATTAAACAGGATTACCTCGCACCAGCCAGATGATAGAAATAATTGAATATGGCTAAATTACCAGAGGAAACCCTAACTAGCATTTTTGATCTACTGTGTCAACTGGCAGAGCAGATAGAATCAGAAGAATTAAGCCTAAACAGTAGCTCTCTTTCATTGTAGGCAAAAGGGGAAAGGTTTAAGAAAAAATTATCATCTTCCCCTTGCCAGACTTCTGCAAGCAGTCTATTAATTACGGGCTGCTGAAAAAGTTTTTCGTGGGATGTGGGGTGTAGGGTTTTACCGATTTTGAGGGGGTCAATTACCTAATTTTCAGGGAAAAAGTCCAGGAATTTTACCCCCGATCACTCCCAGATATGGTACTTTTTGATTGACAAAAAGTCTAAAAGTCTTACCCAACAAGGTTTTTAGATTTATTCAGCAAACCCTAATTACTATTTTCTTCAGGAGGAGAAGGTGATAAAACAGGAGGAGCAATCGGTTCAATTTTATCCTCATTAACCGGGGGATTAATCGCCTCTGGAACAGGAGAAGGGGAAGGAGAAGGAGAAGGAAGGGGAGAAACTTGAGGACTTGGATCTGTTTCAGGAAGGGGAACAGGAATAGGAATTACTTCTTCTGGGGTGGGACTAGGAGTTAATTCTGGAGTCACTTCTGGACTAGGAATCACCTCTGGGGTAGGAGTGGGGGATGGGGTAGGAGTTGGGGAATAAATGGGAGTCCGTCGGCGAGAAGGTCGTCGGATAGGGGGAAAATCTTGGGAGGGAGGAGGAATGATCTCAGGACTAGGAGAAGGTTCGAGGGTTGGTGATGGTTTGATTTCCTCATTTTTGGGTAAAAGAGCCATAAATCCCCGATATCCCAGGGCAAAAGCTCCAATTGTCACCGCAAAAATCAGCAAAATCCGCAGCCAAGAATTCTTTTTTTCCCCGGAATTGGGTTGAATAACCACAGTGGGGGAGACGGTTGGTTTTTGGGGTGTAGAGGACTTTAATCGGGGACTATGGGGAGAAACTGCGATAGTCGGTTGGGTGGACAAATCCGGGGATATTTCTGCCAAAGCTGCCAACATTTCCCTAGCAGTAGCAAACCGATCCCGGGGATGAAAACGGATCGCTCGATCGATTACCATAGCTAAATTAGGATTAACATTTTCTGCCTCCTGTCGCCAGAGAATTTCCCCCGTGCGCGAGTCAGTTTCTAGATATTGGGGAGTTTTTCCCGTTAATAAAAAAATCGCCGTTAAGCCTAGGCTGTAAAGGTCACTAGAAAAGACCGGTCTCCCGGCAGCCTGTTCCGAAGCCATATAACCGGGGGTGCCAAGGGCGATCGAATAGGCACTTTTTCCCGTAGGATCGAGTAAGGTGGCGACTGCTTCTTTCATTACCCCAAAATCGATCAAAACGGGCAAATTATCACTATTTCTTAAGATAATATTATCGGGTTTCACATCCCGGTGAATAATGCGGCGACTGTGAATAAAATCAAGAACAGGCAGTAAATTCTCTAAAATCGTCCGCACTACCGAGGAAGATAAATTTCCCTGACGTTGCTGTTTTTGGGTTAGTGTCTCCCCTTCAATCCACTCCTGCACCAGATAGAAGTGATTATCTTGGGCAAAATAACCGTACAAACGGGGTATTTGGCGATTTTGCTCTCCCAATTCCTCTAAAACGCTTGCTTCTTTCTGAAAACGTTCTTTTAACCATTCTGGCATCTCCTCACTTTGAATGGCCGGCTGCAATTTTTTAATCACACAGCGCCGTTGAGAAGGCATATTCGTATCGATAGCGATATAAGTTTCCCCAAATCCCCCCCTAGCAAGGGTGCTAACAATTTGGTAGCGATTGTTTAAAAGCACTAGATTCATTACCCTGAGAGTGCAAGCGTGGTCGTAAATTGTTCCTAGACTAACATTCTTTCGTTAAGGAAAAAGTCAAGGGAAAAACTAGAGTCAAGTCTAAGGAATCCAGCGACGGATTTTCGTCCACAAAGGTGCATTATCTTGGCTGCTCATCTCCTGAAAACCTTGATAACAATCGTAGGCGCGATTAAGATGGGCAGTGATTTCTGTAGCATTGGGATGGGAATTGCGATCGGGATGCCAATAACACAAGAGAGTTTTATAATTATTCTCAATCCGGCTAGTGGTGCTAAAAGGAGTAATCCCCAAAACTCGCCACCAAACGGGATTAGGCGACTCCATAATCATCACGGCCAAGGAACGAGGCGAAGGATAGAGAATTTGGGCGATTAATGACCAATCTGCTCCATAACAGAGCCGATAAACCGCTTTAACCCGCTCTTTTCCCAACTGTTCACAAGCTTGTAAATGCCATTGACGAAAATCCCTCCGCATCTGCTGATGAGTTCGCAAATCTCGCCGGGCAAATCTGCCCTCAGCTAGTTTATTAGTCCCGATAGTGTTAAAGTTACCATTAGCGATCGCTTTTAGATCCCAGTAAAGATGATAAAAAGGATCTTGACCCAAGGCGAGACTTTCCAGAATTTCCTTAGCGTAACCTCTAGCCGGATTTAACCGCAATAATTCCCGTAATTCCCGACAAAACTGCTCATTTTCGGGCATACCGCGCCATTGCCAATAATTAACATCCGGTTTTGCCAGAGACTGCCTATATACACTGCGCCACACCTGCGGAACAGTACAGGCGATCGGGGTAGCCAAGGGAGTAGCCAGAGGACAAAATTGACCCTTTAAAGAGCTTTCAGGAGCATCTTCTAGCAAACAAGCAAGATGATAGGCGGGATGACTACGGGGCTTTTTTTGGGGGCTAATAAACCAAAAAGCCGTTAAAATGAGAATTAAGTACAAGAGTAAAGAAAGAATTTGCTCCGCCATCGCAACTTTTAGTTAGTCTGCTCAGTTACCCGAAGAATTATAATTGGTGCTATGGTCGCTGAAAAGTTCTTTGTATCTCAGCTGATTGTCAGAAATCCACAAAACGGGGTGATATGCTAAAAGTTTCCCCATATCCTTACTCTAAGGATTGTTGTTGGCAAATTTTCTTTATAGTTAATAGTTAGCTTGCCATCTTTACGCTCAAAAATCTGAGTTCATAGACTTATATAGTCTCCAGAGTAAAATTAACCAAAGGGTAATTTCATGAAATTGCTAATAAAAATAATAAAAAACTTTCTGAAATTGTTCAAGTCAGAAGTTACTTCTCAAGAGTTAGATATCGCAGAAGGTTTGGAGTACCTAAAAAAAACCTCTGACTCCGACAATAAAACATGGGAATTGTTTCAATATTTTCGTAGTGAAATTCAACATGAACATAGCTTATTAATGGGTCGTGTAACTTGGTATATTACTTGCCAATCTTTTTTACTAACTGTATATGCTATTACTTACAGCAATAGCAAAGGACCAAACTGGTTTTCTAATCTTTTGCTACCGAGCCTAGCAATTATTGTATCTTTTTTGTCTTATTTTATGATTCAGGGTGCTACAAAAACTATTGATATGTGGGGGAAATTACGTTTCAAATTAGTTAGTGAGAATTCAAGATTAAACCCTGTTCTTATTCCTCGATGGCGTTCAAATGCTCCTAAAGATGACCCTATTCATTTGAGAGCACTTTGGTTTCCTCAGTTTATTTCAATTCTTTTTGTAGTCATTTGGGTGCTGATTGCATATTTTTCTTGGAGGTTTCCTTGGCTATAACTACCAGCGATCGCCGCTATGGTAGATATGGTAAAGTGCGTTCCCTAATGCAAGTCCTACCGCTGCAGCGATCGATTTTAGGGAACACACCATGGTCATTGATTCAAGTAAATGATAATAATCTAAAAACGTCTAGGCACAGCGACAGACGGGAGTGCGATCGAATTTAGACAAATATGGGGGCATTTTACCTTACTTTTTGGAGCCGTGATCTGTGGGCAATATGACATGATTAATAGAAGAAACAGGGAGTAAAGACCATGACTACCTATCAAGATGTTCGCCGGCAAGTGGAGAATCTCACCCCAGACGAGCAACTTCGCTTGTTAAAAGAGTTAGCTGTAATGGTACGTCGCCCTATGCTTGTTAAGCCCAAGCATAGCATTATGGAACTAGAAGGACTAGGAAAAGAAATCTGGAATGGACTTGATGCTCAAGAGTACGTTAATCAGGAACGAGCCTCATGGAATGGCTAATGCAACTACAAGGTCAAGTTGTGGGTTTGGATACCGCGCCACTCATTTACCTGATCGAGCAAAATCAGGTATATTTAGGGCTTGTTCGTGCCTTTTTTGGGGCGCTAATTCGAGGCGAGTTTCAAGTTGTTACCTCTACGTTGACGCTGACGGAAGTTTTGGTGCATCCATTACGCTCAGGCAATGTAGAACTTGCCTGCCAGTATCGTGATATTCTTCTCAATCAAGAAAACTTAATTACAGTACCTATTTCTGTTGAGATTGCCGAAGTTGCCGCCCAGTTAAGAGCAAGACAAAACTTGCGAACTCCAGACGCAATCCAGATTGCCACTGCTATGGGAGAAGGTGCTATGTTTTTCTTGACCAATGATGCCCGTTTAGCTGCTGTCCCAGATTTAAAAGTTTTGGTTTTGGATGCTCTGTAACAGTACGCCAATCTGGTAGAGTTCGTTCCTTGAACATTGATTAAAGTAAATGATAATAATCTAAAAACGTCTAGGCACAGCGACGGACGAGAGTGCGATCGCTTATGATGGGGTTGTAAATTTTTGTTACGAAGTGCAGATATGGTAGGGTGCGTTCCCTCATGCGAGTCCTACCGCTGCAGCGATCGATTTTAAGGAAACCCAACATCCTCACCTGTGACTATGAAAGGGTATAATAAGTTTACTTAAGGTCATCAAAGAGGTAACAAAACCTTAATGGAAAGTCGTATCCATATTCATCCAGATGTTTGTAATGGAAGACCTGTGGCTCTCCTGGTTTTCGTGTGTTAATTTTTGTTATAAATTAAAGCAAGCAAACAGCTTAAGTCGAAGATGTTCAAAATTGGTAAATCCATAACTCATTCTTTTAATAAGCTTGATTTTGGTATTCATTCCCTCAATTAATCCGTTGGTTGTATGATTTTCAAAGTAATTACAAATACCAGGCAAATGCTTCTGGATCATGCTGGCACTACTTTGATATAATATCCCACCTATTCTTATCCATTTTTCCAATTTTCTCTCAGCACCTCTGAACGTTCTACTACTTTGATAAATTTGTCTAATTTCTTCTTTCATTTCCCAGGCTATTCCCAAGCAGGGATGTTCTTTCAGGATAACTTCTAGTTGTTGTTTTTGCTCGTCCTTTAAGTCCTCTTTATTCTTCCATAATAAATGAGGTAAGGCTCTTCGTTACTTGTTATGGTTCGATAGGGGGGCATAAATCAACAAAATCTTTATCTGGTAAGGGATTTAATTGATTAGTTCGCTTTAGATAAAAAACAATTGACAAAAATCGCCCAATGTCTTTCTCTATAAGGGTTCCATCCCTTATAACTCCCGTCTATTGCATAAGACAAACCGAAGAACCTGAGGTAATCCTTTTTCATGCACCCCCATTAACTTTCTCAATTTATTAAGCTCGTCATTAATGATAGCCATTACATGAAAACGGTCATAGATGATTTTAGCATTGGGAAATAATTCCTTGATCACTGCTGTAAATCCTGACCACATATCGACGCTCACTTCTTTCACCTTCTCCCGAACTGCGTCTGGCTGTGCCTTTAAGGCTTCCATTAATTCTTCTTGCTTATGTCCTTTAATCACATCTAGTAAAATTTTTTTGTCCAGATCTACGACCGTTGTTATGAAATCTTTATGTCCTTTTAAGTTACTAAATTCATCTAAGCTTATTCGTTCTGGTGCTTCCCACTCTTCCTTTTCTAGTTCTTTAGCACAGGGATTAAATATTAACTCAACTTCTTCCCATCCGGCTCTTCGGTTTGTGTTATGCAATGGACTGGGGTTATAGGGGATGGAACCCTTATGTAGAAAGGCATTTGGCGATTTTTGTCAATTGTTTTTCATCTAAAGCGAACTCATCAATTAAGTCTCTTGCCAGGTAAGGATTTAGTCAATTTATGCCCCCCTATCGAACCATACCAAGTAACGAAGAGCCATATTTCTACTGTCCGACGCATTGATTCGTCTGCAATCCCTTCTGGCTCGATGGTTTGCAGTATCTCTTCTCCTGATTTCTTGCTCGAATCTAGTTTTTGCGTCATGTGTCATATTCTATTATATTGCGTGTCTCTTGCTTACCTTTTTTTCTCTACTACCCCTACTTATTGAGCGGATACCTGCAATTTACAATCATTTTTCTCAATTTAGGAAATCACTAATAAAAAGATGTGATCAAGGTCGCTTTTTTGGGGAACTTCGGTCTTGCATTTACTGGCAAGAATTTTAACAACCTAAAATTATTTATCCAAATATTTGCAAACGAAATGAATTTGCATGGGATGAATTAGGTTATTATACTAATCAAAAGGCATTTATTATTTCTTCTAGCGATAAGGTTTTACTAGCAGTCCTTAACTCTAATGTGGTTATGTTCTTGTTTAAAAATCTATTATCAAAATTACAAGGTGACTTTTATGAGCCAAGTTCTATATTCATGAAAGATTTCCCGATTCCTAATGCAACTGAATCACAACGTACAGCAATAGAAAAACTTGTGAAAAAATGTCTTGATGCCAAAAAAGACGATCGCAATGCTGATACGAGCGAATTAGAAAAGCAGATCGATCACTTAGTTTACAAACTCTATCAACTCACCTATAATGAAGTAAAAATCATTGATCCAGAATTTGCCCTAACAGAACAAGAATATCTGGACTTACCCTAATTTATTCTCCCTTTTGCCTCTTGCATGAGTGCCTCATCTCAACAAGCAATTTAAATGCGCGGGCAGCTTAATTTCCGGCCAACTAGCTACCACCGAGGCCAGTTTATCCAAATCCCGACGATCTTCGATAAAGGGAAAAACACCTAAAACCGGACAATTAGTCAAGGATTGAATTAAATCGATCGGTGTTAACTGCTCTATTTCCGTCTCCGTGCGCGGTTCGAGACAATTAAGGATAATTCCGCCCAAATTGACCTTTTTCTGCTCTGCTAGGGCAATATTAGCCACCGTCTGGGAAATCGCCCCCAATTTCACCGGCACCACCAAAAGGGTTTTTAACCGCCATTGAGCCGCTAAATCCGCCACAGTTAGCTCGTGGGTGACAGGACAACCTAAACCCCCCAAACCCTCAATTAAAACCAAATCTTGGCTTTTTTGTAGGTTCAGCAGAGCTTGCCACACTGTCCCCAAAGGAATATCTCGACCTTCCAAATCAGCAGCCACAGGAGGCGCTAAGGGTGCTTGATATTGCAGCGGTGTGATCATTTCTAATTGACCCTGAAATAAGCCCTCATACCATTCTTGATCGCCTTGACCCGTTTGCATTAATTTCATCAGCCCCAAGGCCTTGGATGGATAGTATTTTTGCCAATAAGCCACTAAAGCAGTGGTGACAACGGTTTTACCCGCATCGGTATCCGTAGCCGCAATCAAAAGACTATTCATAAAACTCCTGGGCCAAGTCAAGATCAGATAAAATCACCAATATTTATCATCTTATCTCCCATCATCCCACACCCCACACCCCACAC